>JBBSPX010000001.1:0-61912 GCA_038258395.1 Gemmatimonadales bacterium
GCATGACTGAAGTGTCGATGTGATGCACTGTACGGCTCGTCGCGTGCGACCATCAGTGCATTGGTCACCGGATCGACCACCAGCGGGCCGAGCGTATCGAGGGTCCCCTGCCACTTGGCCGCGTCGTCAGTCCGGCCAAGCGCGTTGGCCATTTCGACCAGCGCGCCGAAACACCAGTGCAGGAGTGCCTGATCGTAGCCGGAGTTGGGCGGAAGGAATGCCTCGATGCTGTTGTCGTGGAACTCCGGGCTCGAGGACAGCGGCAACACCAGGTGTCCGGTGCTGTCGCGCACCAGCAGGGCGGCGAGTGCGTTGCCGACATCCCGGACAAACGGATAGCTGTGAGCACGGAGCAGCTCCGGGTCGCGCGTCATCCGCCACTGCTTCCAGAATGAGAACGCCACCCACGCGCCGTTGGTCGGGCTGAGCGAGTACATCCCCCAGCCACCCATCGGCTTGCCGGAGAGCGTCATCACGCCAGGAATCACCGCGCCGTCCACGCCATAGAAGTCGCGTGCAAAGGTGCGGAACAGCGGCAGGCGCGCCTCGAGGTAGTCGAGCCAGCCGAGCATCGGCTCGTCGAGTCCGGCGACGTGGGCTGCGAGGTAGGTCATCTGGGTGTTGAGATCGTTGTGGTAGTCGCCCTTCCACGGCGGCAACCCGCCATTGTCGGCGGTCCAGAGTCCTTGCAGCGGGATCGGCGCACCACCACGCCGCGCAGCGCTGCCGTAGAGGTATTTCACGAAATCGTAGTGCGCCTGCAGTGCGGAGTCGGGGAGCGTGACCGAGCTGGTCGCCCAGAAGCTCTTCCACCAGTCGCGATGTGGTTTGGTGCCCTCGGAGACTGAGCCGAGTGCGATGGTACGCGAGAGATCGCGGCTCGCGTCGGTCACCGCCATACGCAACGTGCCGCGTTCGATGCTCAACATCAGGGTCGGTCGCCCCGGACGGCCGACCCGGGACACTTCGACCGAGAAGGTGTCGGTCGCGGTCGGGATTACCGCCAGGATGCTCTGCGTGCTACCGCTCGGAGTCACCGCGCGAACAATCTTTGGCGAGCCCGCCGGCTCGAGTCGTTCGATGCCTGCCGGTGGCACGTACCGGAATTCCACCTCGCTCGGCAACGAGATCAAGATCACGTTGCGATCCGCCAGCGCCCACACCCTCGCCGCGTCCTTCCCCGCCACCGCCCGTGCCTCGGCGGTCTTGAGATCCAACTCGAATCGGTCGACGTGGTGGCCGGGCCAGGTGATCTCGATGCGACCAGCCGGCAGCTTGGTCGGGTACGGGAACTTCTCGTACGGATCGTCAAACAGTTCGTGGAAGCGTACCATGTTGCCGGTCCGCACCAAGCGCTGCATCGCTTTCCAGTTCCAGTCCGCGTCACTGAAGATCGCCCGCGTCCGCTCGTCCCAGAGGTCGCCCCGGTCGAGCGAGAGGATCAGCGTGCTGTCGCCGCCCCAGAGGAGCGCACCGATGGTGCCGTTCCCAATTGGAATCGCCTCGTCCCAGCGCACGATCGGCGCGGTGAGCCGGAGCCCCGAGCGCGGATCGGGGGATTGGGCAGTGAGGAGAGTGGTTGAGCCGGCGAACGGCAGCCCAAATGCGCCCACCAGCCAAGCACGGTGGAATAGGTTGCTCAAGGACGGTGAGCCTTGCCGCACGACCTCACGGTCGTGCCTAAGGGTTTTCATGCTTCATCTTGTACAACACAAATCGGACCACCCCAACGGCGTCCTCCTCGCGCACCAGCACCTGGTTTCGGCCGAACCACGTCGGCAGTCCCTGCACCAGCGACGTGAGTCGCCCGACAATCGCGCCGTCGGTGTTGAATGCGGTCGCGGTCCAGCTGCTGTCAACGAAGGTGTGGGGATCCACCGCCCACAGCAGGCCATCGCTTCCGCCGCGCAAGCGCTCGAATGGCGGGAGCGAGTCGGCGAAGGGCACCTCGCGCGCTTGCCTGCGCGACTCGTTCGCATCGACCATGCGCCCTTCGCCGGGGCCCGAAATGGCTTCTAGCTCCTTGGCCATCACGGCGTCCCGCATTGCGGCGGTGACCGCACGTCGTGGGATATCCACCCGGATCCACGCAGTCTCCTTGCCGTCAAGATCCCAGACGTCAATGCCATAGCCGCTCCCGGAGTCCGAGGTCGCGATCCGGTCGCTCCACGCCGCAGCGGTGCCTCGCAGCCCGAGGCGAAGCAGGACATGCGTGACGTTCTTCCGACCGCCATAGCGTGTCTCGATCTGTACGAACTCGGCTCCAGCAATCACGGTGAGTGTGTCGAATCGGTCGAAACTCAGTGGGGCCACGGCTACCACTCGTCCGGGGCGAGAGGAGGCCGCCTGTGTGTTGCCAGGCCCGGCGCAGCCGTCGAGGAAGGCGGCGTGTCCATTGGGAATCATCCCGATCGAGTTGAAACAAAAAATGTTGAGGTTGTCACCAAGGCGCTGGCCACCGGCGTAGCCGTCGTCCGCAGTGAAGCGGCTAAGGCGATGGGTGGAGCCATCAAGGACAATCACGGAATCACCACCGACCAACAGGGGCTCGGTCGGGCCCGCCAAGTCTCCCGGCCCTTGTCCGGCGCGAGCAAGCACTCGAGCTGGGGTACCATCCGACTTGAAGAGGACCAGCCGCGCAGTGCCCGAACGCGAGCGAGCGATCAGGCGCTGATCGGCAAGCAACACCGGAGCAAGCACACTCTCCAGGTCGTAGTCCGGATTGTCACCGCCACTGTATACGACCACAGGTGTCGGGTCGAGTGTCCACTTGGGCGCTCGCTCGAATGCATCGGCCGCGTGGTGCATCGTCAGCACGCCATTGAGGGTCGCGGTGTCGGGCAGCACGGCGCCCGAGCCACGCTCGGCGACCCGGGCACCCGGCGCCTCGGCCTGGCAGGCCACGAGCACGAGCAAGGCAGAGAGGGCGAATCCTCGCACAAGCACCTCGGGGTGGGGATAATCGAAGATACCCCTCACGCATCTCGCTTCTCGCTCGACCGGAGGACGGTGCGCCTTGCCGCACGACCTGACCCTCGACTTCGCTCGGGGCAGGCTCTCGCACCTAAGGGCCTGTGTGCATCATCCCCACCTCGTTCGTCACCCCCGGTACAAGCACACGGGTATCGGCATTAGGTCGACCCACCTTGCCGGGCGGAGCAACGGCTCCGCCAGTCGAAGGCACATCACGCTCGCAGGTTGCGGGCACTGATGTGCCGTTTTGCATTCCGGCCTGGCCGGATTCAACCCGAGAGGACAGCACCATGCAGCTCATTCCCGAATTCCTGGTGGCCGCCGCCGTGATCGTCGTGGGTGCCGCGAACCCAGGAGGATATCAACCGGACCAACAGGCTTTGCGTCCGGCGAAGGCTTCGGTTCGCTTCACGAACAACCTCACCTCGACGGCCACGATCAGCACGAACGGCACACTGCTGTTCCGCGACGTGGCACCGGCGACTACCACGGAGTGGGGCTCGGTGAACGACTCTATCGTGGTCTTCACGGTCACCGTCCCGGGCGAGGGCAACGCCCCGGCGACGGTCAGTCAGACCATCGAGGATGGGGCCGGGTACACCGTGACGGCAGAGCCTGGAACCAAGGGTGTTCCGATGCTCAGCGTGAAGCGGGAAGCAGCCATGCCGAAACCCGATTCGACCGTCAACAACTAGCACGCCGCATACTCCCCCAAGAGTCCTGTGGCTGCATACACCCCTCAGTCGGCGCTCCGGCTGGGGGGTGCTGCCTCACGCGCTACCTCGTCGGCACCCTCTTCACATAGCCCCTGCATCCTCGCATCCTCGTAAGGGTCGATCTCCTCGGACGGCGGAGGCTTCTCGCTATCGCTTCGCATCTTCATCGGCGTCTCCTCGCTCAAGGCCCACAATCGTGATCTCGCACGAAAGATTGCGCATCGGTCCCGACCAGAGAAGGATTCACTCATCCTGGACCGGGACCGCACCCACATGACCACACCACAGACCCCCGAAGCTCAACTCCACGACGCCTTCACACGTCACGACGCCGCAGCCATCGACCGGCTGCTCACAGAATTCCCGGCATTTGGCGCCCGCATCAATCAGCCGGTGTTCCCCTACGACGCACCAGCCATCGTCGCGTGTGCCAACGACGCGGCGATGGTCAAGGTGCTGCTTGCCCACGGTGCCGACCCCAACCAGCGCAGCAACTGGTGGGCCGGCGGCTTCCACGCCCTGCACTCCGCGAAAGGTGCCGCCGCCGATCTGCTGCTCCAGGCCGGTGCGGTGCCCGATGCCTGTGCTCTGGCACACCTCGACCGCATTGACCTGCTCGAACAGATGCTCGCCGACCATCCTGAAAGCGCACATGAACGCGGCGGCGATGGCCAGACCCCGCTTCACTTCGCACGCTCGCGTTCCGCCATCGACCGGCTGCTCGCCGCCGGTGCCGATATCGATGCCCGCGACGTCGATCACCGTGCCACAGCCGCCGAATGGATGCTCGATCGCCGGAAGGGCGCCGGGCGCTACGACCTCGCCGCCTACCTTGTCGAGCTCGGCGCCACCGCCGACATCTTCCTCGCCGCGGCGCTCGGCCTGGCCGACACCGTCCACGCACTGCTCGCGGCCGACCCCACACTCCTTCATGCGCGCACCGGACAGGGCCGCTATGCGGAGCAGCCGCCGAGCAGCTTTCACATCTACTTCTGGACCATCGGCGGCAATCGCTCGGCGCTCGACACCGCACTTCAGTTCGGCCACGCCGAATTGCTCGACATCATGATGGAGTTCTCGACACCGCGGCAACGATTCCTGCTCGTGTGTCGGCGCGGTGATGGGGCAGCAGCACAGGCGATGATGCGCGATCATCCGGATCTCATTGCATCGCTCACACCCGATGATCACCGCACCCTCACCGATGCCGCGTGGCAGGCCGATGCCAAGGCCGTCGCGCTGATGCTCGAACTGGGATTCGATCCGGTGGTGCCGGGGCACGACGGCGGCACCGCGCTCCACTGCGCGGCGTGGCAGGGCTCACCCGAGACCGTCGCACTGCTGCTCGCACACCCAGCGGCCAGCCAGCTCTTCGGTGTGCGCGATGCCAGGTACCACGCCACACCGCTCGGCTGGTGCTGCCACGGCTCACTCAACAACCGTAGCGGTCACGACCATGTGGGCGTGGCAAAGCTTCTGATGGCGGCGGGAGCACCCATCGAACCCGAGCTCGAGGGATCGCCGGCGGTGATGGCGGTTCTGCAGGACTAACCCGGATTCATTCGCCCGCCGGATACTCCGCCGCAAGCTTCTTGGGGACACTCATCCGCCACGCGTCCCAAAGAAGTTCCTTGAGCTCTTCCCAATCGGTCGTGGCATCGAGATGCACGCCAATCCATCCCTTCACCCCGACGTACGGCGGCACGAAGAACCGATCGGCGTCGCTCGCGACCAGCCAATCCCGATTCGCTGTCTCGGCCTTGATCCATGCAGCGGCCCGTGGATCGTCGGAATGGGAACTGTTCGCCGATTGGAACATCGTGAACATCGTCTTCACCCGGAACGTCGGTGCGCCCCACGACGTGACTTCGCGGGCCTCGGGGAAGCCGAGGCAGAGCTTCCGGAAACGGGTCAGGATACGAGTGGTCAATGCATCACCCTTCGACGGCATTGGCGGCAGCAGCATTCCAGATCACGAGAATCCGCAGATCAAGGATGGCATGCACCACCATCGGCAACCAGAGTGAACCGCTCAACAAGAACAGGGCGGTCATGATCAACGCGATCACTCCGGTGATGATCATCCCGACCCATCCCTGATAGCCGTGGGCGATCCCGAAGATGATGGCCGCGACAAGGATCGCCGGAACCGGCCCCATCGCCAGCGGGCCCACCGCGAGGTACGGCACCAGAAACCCGCGATAGATCACTTCCTCACAGATCCCGGCACTGACCGAGAGCCCCGCAAACCAGCGGCGTTCCGGTGGCGAGCTTGGCAGGAAGAACGCGATGGCTCGAAACGGTGCCAGCATCGATTCTCGCGCTTCGGGTCGACGCTTGATCACGATGACCGGCGCCACGAGTCCCACCAGAATTGCCACCGTCAGCGACCAGAAGCCAGCGCGTACCGCACGATGCGCCTTGAGCGACGCAACAAAATCTCCGAGGAGGATCGGGGTCGCCAGTGACTGCCAGGGAATCGTGAACACCAGCAGTGCCGTCAGCGCCCAGAGGATCGCGATCGCCACCCGGTAGCTCCGGATGCGGTTGGCCGGCGACGGGTCGGCCCGCAGGCTCCTTGCCTCGTATCGGTCCCAGATCGGGACAAGGACGACGAGGGCCGCGAGCACGCTGCCATGGAGGATGGGGTTCCACATCGGTCCGAATATATCGGTCGGCCACCCCCACACCCCCCCTTGGCGCTTTCTCACCTTCTCTCTTTCTCTCCTTCTCGCTTTCTCGCCTTATCGCCTTCTCGCTTTCTCGCCTTCTCGCGTTGACTGGCCGACACTAGATGGCAGATCCCGGCCCTGCTCCCCTCCCCGGGGGGGCGGCGCCTCCGGCCATCCCCGTCACCGGGTGTATCCATGTTCGATCCCTTCCTGCTGATCCCGCTCACCATCGGCTTCCTCTTGGGTGCCCTCATCTGCTGGCTGGCCATGCGGAGCTCCGTCGCCCGCCTGACCGCCGAGATCGGGGCCGCCGAAAGGTTCCGCGACCGCACCCTCTCGGCGAGCGAGAACGACGGTCACCTGCGCGACGCCTTCACCGCGATGAGCGCCGAGGCGCTCCAGGCCAACAACGCCGCCTTCATCGAGCAGGCCAAGCAGGCATTCAGCGAACTCCAGACCGCGGCGAGCGGCGACCTCGAACTCCGGAAGCAGGCGGTCGAGCAACTCGTCGAACCGATCCGGAAGGGGCTCGAACAGGTCGACTCGAAGTTGCAGGCGTTCGATGTCTCGCGTGCGGAGTCGCACGGTGCGCTCGAGGGGATGCTCAAGACAATGCACGAATCGCATCACACCCTCGCGACCGAGACACACCAACTCGTTGCGGCGCTCCGCCAGCCACAGGGCCGGGGACAGTGGGGCGAGCTGCAACTGAAGCGGGTCGTCGAACTCGCCGGTATGCTCGAGCATTGTGACTTCGCGACCCAGCACACCACCGAAGGCGACGATGGCGCCAAGCGACCGGACCTGATCGTCCGCCTCCCCGGCAACAAGGTCGTCGTGGTCGACGCCAAGGCACCACTCTCGGCCTACCTCGATGCGAGCAACGCGGAGAACGAGACGGCGCGCAATGCGTTCCTCGATCAGCATGCCAAGCAGGTGCGCAATCATGTGTCCCAGCTGAGTCGACGTGACTACACCAACGAGTTCAGCGAGGCGCCGGACTTCGTGGTGCTCTTCCTGCCGGGTGAAGCGTTCTTCGCCGCAGCATGCCAGCGCGATCCTGGCCTGCTCGACTACGCCGTCGGCAAGGGCGTGATTCCGGCATCGCCGACCACACTGATCACGCTGCTCAAGGCGGTCAACTTCGGGTGGCAACAGGAACGGATTGCCCGGAATGCCGAGGAGATCCGCGACCTGGGCATCTCGCTCTACGATCGAATGGCGACGCTCGCCGAGCATCTGATCAAGGTGCGGCGCGGCCTCGAAGGCGCCGTGCGCGCCTACAACGATGCGATGGGTTCGATCGAGCGGCGCGTGCTGCCGACTGCTCGCCGGTTCCGGGACCTGGGACTGACCAGTCGCTCGGAGATCTCACCGCTGCGATCGGTCGGCGGCGATCCGCTTCGCATCGCCAGCGCCGAGGAGATGGTCGATCAGGAGGTGTTGCTTTAGCCGCGAGTGTGAGCTCGCGGTCGAGATCCAGGAGAAGTGAGCAGTGAGCAGTGAGAACCAGCCCGTACAATCACAATGGTCTCCCCGATTAGCATTCCAGCGGCTTCTCGCTTCTCGCTTCTCGCTTCCCGCTTCTCGAGCTTCCTGCATGCACAACACTCCTCCCGTCGACATGCCGCCGGACGAATTCCGTCGCCATGGCTACGCCGTGATCGATCGCCTCGTCGATTACTTCGTCACTGCTGCCGCGCGACCGGCCTACCCTGCCGTATCTCCGCTGGATATCGCGCCGCTCTTCGACGTGCCGGCGCCGGAACATGGCGAGCCGCTCGAGACGATCCTCACCGACTGGGAGACGAAGATTCTCCCGAATTCCTCAGTGCAATCGAGTCCCCGATTCTTCGGCTGGGTCAATGGCGGCGGCAGTCAGGTCGGTGCCCTCGCCGATGCCCTCGCGAGCGGCCTCAACCCGAACCCGGGCGGTTGGCGAGCGGCACAGGCGGCCACGGTCATCGAGAACCAGACCATCCGCTGGCTTGCCGACTTGATGGGCCTCGACCCTTCGACCAGCGGACTGTTCGTCTCGGGCGGCACGATGGCCAACACCGCCGCACTCCGGATGGCCCTCACGGCGACGGCAGCCTGGGACATCGTGAACGAGGGTCTTCAATCTCCGGATCGGCCCCGCCATCTCACGGTCTACATGGCCGACCACGAGTCGCACGTCTCGCTCAAGAAGGCGGTTGACCTGCTCGGTCTCGGTCGCAACGCGATCCGTCTCGTGCCATCGCGCCCCGACTTCACGATCGATCCCGACGCACTCGAGGCGATGCTCAGCAGCGACATCGCCAACGGGATGACACCATTCTGTCTCGTGGGCCACGCCGGATCGATCAATGTCGGCGCAATCGACGATCTCACCGCGATGGCCGACATCGCCACGCGTCACAAGCTCTGGTTTCATGTCGATGGCGCTTGTGGCGCGCTCGGCGCGATCCTGCCCGAACTGCGGCCACGGTATGCCGGGATGGAACGCGCCGATTCCGTCTCGTTCGATGCGCACAAGTGGATGGGTGTCCCCTACGAGTGCGGCTGCGTGATGGCTCGCGATCCGGCGCATCTTCGACAGGGATTCGCCGTCACGGCGAGCTACCTGAATGAGGATCACGACCCAGCACTCGAGCCGTTCGACTTCTACGATCGTGGCCCGCAGATGTCACGCGGCTGGCGCGCGCTCAAGGTGTGGCTCTCGCTTCGACACTACGGCGCCGAGGGGTACCGAGCCTTCTTCCGGCAGACGATCGACAACGCGCAATACCTGCATGGGTTGGTGAGTGCCCATCCCGCCTGGGAGGTCGTGCAGCCCTCGCCGGCGCTCTATATCTATTCCTTCCGGTATGTCGGCGAGCCAGCATTCCAGGCGTCCCAGGCGTCCCTCGACGCCCTCAACGCCGAGATCGCCGATCAGATCAAGCTCCGGAAGATCGCCCTGGTCATGACCACCCGGATCCGGGGCCGGGTGACCCAACGCCTCTCGATTGCCAATCATCGGACCCGGCGGGAGGACGTTCTGGCGGTCTTCGAGGCGATGACCCGGATCGGGGCCGAACTCCATCCGGCGAGCCCGGCGCTGGACAAGATCGCCTCCGTGCAGTAGCCTGAGGGGACAATATGGGGCCGGTTTTCCGGCCACCCTTGCCGGGCGGGACTTTGGGTCCTGTCAGACGAAGGCGCCACTCTGGTGAAAAACCGGGGCGGCGCCTTTGTGCATTTCCGGAACATTGCCGGGGAGGAAGAATGTCTTTCAGCTCGCTCCAGCAGCTCCTGACGAACCAGCTACGCGACCTTTACTCTGCGGAGCGTCAGGTCCTGCTGATCTGGCCGCAGTTCGCGCAGCAGGTCCGATCCTCCTCGCTCAGAGAGGCCATGGAGTCTCATCGGGCCGAGGCGGGTCGGCAGCTCGCCCGCTTGATCGAGGTCCTCGACATCCTGAATCAAAGTGCCACCGGGCTCCGGAGTCGAGGGATGGAGGGCCTCCTCGTCGAGCTGTTGACCCAGCTGGCCACTGGCAATCCCTCCCCGGTTCGGGACGCCGCCATCTTGGCTGGGTGCCAACGTGTCGAAAGTTATGAAGTGGCAGGGTACGGCAGCGCGATTTCGATCGCGAGGGCCCTCGACCTGCCGCAGGCCGTCGGGCTCCTCTCCGCGACACTGGCCGAGGAGGAAGCGGCCGGAAGGCGCCTTGAGATGATCGCCACTGCCGAGATCTATCCAGCGGCGGTCGCCTATGCATCGGTGGTGCGGACGCCGGTACTCGAGGCCGAGGCAATCCCGATTACCAGTGCGCGGTCGCTCCGTGGTGGGCTTCGCGCCTGAGACGTCCCCCAACCCGACTGGCAAAACGGGGGCATGGAGATGATCATCCAACGATGACCGCGACACCGCTGGTTTCTTCCGCCCGCCCACGACGCATCCAGGCCCGGGGCCGCGCTCGTGCCGCGGCTTGGGCCGCGCTCGCGATTGGCCTCCTTGCCATCACCACAACTCCGATCTGGGAATCGATCGGCGTCGTGCTCCTCGCCATCGCGATCGTGCTCGCCTGCCGACGTGTGCCGGTCGGCAACGGTCTCGCCGCACTCGGCGCGCTGGCTGCCGCGCTGGTCCTCCTCGCCGCCCTACTCCGACCGGCCCTCCTGCCCATCAGTGCCGATTGGGCTGGGGTCGCGGTATTGCTGGTCGGCTCCGGCGCATTGGTGGTCGCGGCCTTCGGTCCGCGTGGCATTCAGCGGATTGCGATGGGGGTCGGTGGCTTCACGCTCACCGCGGTCGGTGGCACGGCAATCTTCGTCCGGATTGTCGGCAGTTACGACCTCCTCGGTCCTCGCACCCTGGGAGCCATCCCTCTTACGCTCATTGCGACCACCGTTCTCCTCGGGATCGCCTTCCTCTTCTTTGCCTGGGGCGAGGAAGACTTCAGCGAGAGCTACCCAAGTTGGCTTCCTGCCGCCGTCGCCGTCGCCGGCGTGGCCGCCAGCATCTTTCTCTGGCGCGCACTCGTGGTCCGGGAGGAATCGGAGCTCACCCGCCGCAGTGTGAGTATTGCTGGTCGTGCCGCCCAGGCGATCCGGCGCGAAGTCGATGGCGCGCAGCAGGTGCTCCGGCAGTTTGCGCTTCGTCAGAATGCCTCCGACTCACTCGAGACGCTCGCCTTGACGCAACTCCGCCCGGATGTCCCCGCGGCCAGCGTCCTGGCGATCCTCGACTCGCTCGGCACGCCGACCACCGCGATTCCAAGTCTCGCGGCCGCGAAGCCTATCGCGCAGGCCGTCCCTGTCCGGGCGATCGCACGCGTGCAGGGTCAGGCGCCCGTCGCGATCCTCCCGATTCCGAACGACACCTCGCGGATCGTGATCCATGCAGCATCGTGCGTGGCCGGCGCCTGTCGTGGCGGTGTTGCCGCGATCATCACCACCGAACGCCTCCTGCAGCGTGCCGCCAATGAGCTCTCCGCCGATTGGACGATCGCGATTGGTGCGCCGCGTGCCATGCCGCCGACGTCCAGCACGTCACTCCAGGTCGTGCCGCTCAACATCGGCAACATCAACTGGATCCTGATCGCACGCCCCACCCCAGCCACGGTTGGCGCCCTCCGCTCTACCCTCCCGGAGGTTGCGCTGATCCTGGGGTTGATCGTGAGCGGACTGCTCTCGGTCACCGTCCGACTCGGCGATCGCGCGTTCCGTGGTGCCCGAATGATGGAACGGATGCAATTGCAATCGGCACTGGACCGCAACACCGATGCACTCTGGGAGTGGGACGTCACCAGCGGCGCGCTCGACCGCTCGCCCGAACTCTGGCGCTACATGGGCTTCGATCCAGCCACGATGAAGCACACGCTTGATGAATGGCTCGAGCTGGTTCATCCCGACGACCGCGACCGTGTCGCCGGTGAACTGTGGAGTCAGGTCGAACACGACCGCGCCACGTTCGAAACGGAGTATCGTCTTGCGACGCCGGCGGGCGACTGGCACGAGATCGTCGACCGGGGTCGTGCCGTCGAACGCGACGCCGAAGGTCGTGCCGTGCGCGTGCTCGGCATCAGCGCCGATGTGACCAAGGCTCGACGTCGGGAACAGGAGTTCCGCGAAGTCGAGGCGCTCACCTCAATGGGGCGGGTCGCCGCGCGCGTCGCGCACGAGATCAACAATCCGCTCGCCGGCATCCGCAACGCATTCCTGCTGATCAAGGATGCGGTCCCCGAGGATCATCCGCACCATCGCTATGTTGGCGCCATCGAACGCGAAGTCGATCGCATCGCCACCGTGACACGCGGACTCTACGAGACCTACCGACCCGAACGGGAGGGGTCGACCACGGCAGTCTCCAGCGTGATTGGCGATGCCGTGGCACTGCTCGGCGAGATGAACCGGAAGTCGCAAGTCACCATTGAGACGAACTTGACGGACATCCCGCCCGTGGTGGCCATGCGTGGTGCCTTGCTCCGCCAGATCGTCTACAACCTTGTACAGAACGCGATCGATGCCTCGCCGCCGGGTGGAGTCGTCACGATGAGCGGTCGCATGAACGGCCGGGGGATGATTCTCGAGGTGTCCGACGAGGGCAGCGGCGTCCCGATCGGCCTCCGGGATCGCGTCTTCGAGGCGTTCTTCACCACCAAGGGCTCCAACGCCGAGAACAGCGGCATGGGGCTCGGCTTGTCGATGGTATCACGCAGCGTCAAAGCAGCGGGCGGCACGATCTCCGTCGGCGACAACGCGGTCGGTGGGGCCATCTTTCGGGTCGTACTACCGATCGATCATCCTGGGAACGAGGACATGCAGTCATGAGCACCATGGGACGGATCCTGCTTGCCGACGATGAGACCGTCTTCGCCGAAGCGACGGCGGACCTGTTGCGGCGCGAGGGGTACGAGGTTGACACCGTCGGTGATGCGCCGGCAGCGATCGCGGCCGCCGAGACGAGCGACTACGATCTCGTCATCAGCGACCTCGAGATGCCCGGCAACGACGATCTTGCCCTCCTCAGGCGCCTGTCCGAGAGTCGTGGTGGCCTGCCGGTCATCGTGGTGACGGGGTACCCATCGACACGATCGGCGATGGTCTGCATCGACTTGCCCGTCGCGGCGTACCTCACGAAGCCGATCGACTTCGGGACACTTCGTGACAAGAGTGTCGAGGCAATCCGCCGTTACCGTGCGTGGCAGGCGATGCGGCAAAGCGAGGCGCGTGCCGCCGAGTGGCGTAACGAATTGTCGACGCTCGCCGACGCGACCCCGGGAGGGGCCGGCGTCGATTCGTTTCTGGCCCTCACCCTTCGGAATGTGATGGGCTCGATCACGGACTTGCAGCAGATCGGTCAGGCAGCGATCATCGGCGCGCCCCGCAACGCCCACGCCTGCCAGATCATCAACTGCCCGCGCGGTGCACAGCTGACGCAGGCGATCAAGGAGACGGTCGACGTCCTCGAGAGCACCAAGGGTTCGTTCAAGTCAAAGGCGCTGGGCGACTTGCGCCACAAGCTCGAACTCCTGCTGGCTGTCAGTTGAGGGCGGCCATCATGAACGCCCCGACCAAACCCAACCCATTCCGTGGCGGCGACCCCGTCGGTCACCCGCTCGAGGCCAAGGCGAAGGCGCACGCGCCACACGAGCCGCATCGATTGACCACCTACCGGCCATCGGGAACCGAGGTACCGCGATATGTCGGGCCGACCGATCGTCGCAAGGGAAGAATCCGGCGATTCTTCTGGGCCCTCTTCCACCCCTTCGGCTAGCCCCAAACAGAACGCCCCGGCACTCCATGGGAGTACCGGGGCGACCGAAGAGTGGCCAGGGAGGGAATTGAACCCCCGACACCGTGATTTTCAGTCACGTGCTCTACCAACTGAGCTACCTGGCCGAGGCCGTGCGGGGCGAGAAGTTACCCGCCGAAGGGGGGTGCGGGCAAGAGAGGCAGCCCTACTCTCCCGTCAGCCGGAGCCCCAGGATCCCCACCACAATCAGCCCGATCGAGGCGAGCCGGAGCGCGGCCCGAGACTCCCCGAGGAGCACGATCCCGAGGATCGCCGTGCCCACGGCTCCGATTCCGGTCCAGACCGCATAGCCCGTCCCCGCTGGCAGGACCCGGAGTGCCTGCGAGAGCAGCCACATCGAGGCCGCCATCGCCATCAGGGTGGCGGCGCTGATCGCCGGCCGGGTGAAGCCCTCGGAGTACTTGAGCCCCATCGCCCATGCCACCTCGAGGAGTCCGGCGATGGCGACGAATAACCAGGCGCGTGAGGTGGTCATCATCAATCCGTCACCAGGATCTGCAATCCCATCGCCGCGACCGACTGGGTCACACCGGTGACCGCACGACGGTGATCGTCGGCCTGTCCCAGATGCCAGACGAGGTGATTGGTGAGGTGCACCAGCAGGCATCTCTGCACATCACGGAAGGGATTCACTTTGGTGCTCGCGTGTTGGCGTCACGCACTCGCTCCGCCTGCCAGAGGTGACGACGTTCGTGCGCCACGATGATCCGGAGGGCGGAATACGCAGAGTAGCGGAGTTTGTCGTTGAACGGCGATGCGATCCGGACCCGCGAGACATCGAGACCGTCCATCTCGCGGATCAGGTCGGTCAGCCTCGCCTGAACCGATTCGAAGCGCGCGAGGGTCGCGGAGCGACCGGCGCTGCTCGGGGGCTGGAACGACGGGCTGGTCGGCAACTTGAACCGCACCGGCGGCTCCATCATCCAGCGGAGCATCCGACCGGCGAGATCCTGCTTGAGCGGCATCGGCGGGTCGCTCATCACGGGCGCGGCATCGATCGCCTCGACGAGGACCGGGATGTAGCGTTCGTTGGTCAGCGTCAGGTGCGCAACACATTCATCGATCGACCAGCCACCGGCAGCCGCGCGACGGCTCCAGCCGCTGCTGTCGACCGTCTCGGCGAGGCGGTGCAACCGCGCACCCGCCTCGGTGAACTCGCTCGAGGTGCGCTCGAGATCCAGATGCATGGCGAGTCAGCGCTGACGGAATCGAAGCAGCGCCCGATTCACGGCAGCTCTCCCTGTCCGGCGATGATCGATCCGACCAGTCCGTATTCAATCGCCTCCTCCGCGCTGAGCCAGAAGTTCCGATGGGTATCGTCCTCGATCCGCTCGAGGGTCTGACCCGTCTCGCGTGCAAAGATCCGGTTGAGCCGTTCACGCATCTTGACGATCTCACGTGCCTCGATCGCGATGTCCGAGGCCGTCCCGCCCGAACCACCGGCCGGCTGGTGCAGCAGGAATCGCGTGTTCGGCAGGCAGAAGCGCATCTCACGAGGCACGGACACATAGATCAGCGCACCGGCACTGGCAACCCAGCCGGTCCCGACCATGTGCACCGGCGGTGACACGAAGCGAATCATGTCGTGGATCGTGTCGCCCGCCTCGACGTGCCCGCCCTGCGAGTTGATGTACAACGTGATCGGTGCCTTCGGATCGGCGGCGGAGAGTGCCAGCAACTGCGCGGTGACCCGTTCGGCCACTCGCTGGTCGATGCCACCGGAGATGATGATCGTGCGTGCCTCGAACAACCGCTCGGTGAGCGCATCATTCTGGCGTGGGGAAGAGGTGTCGCGTTCGGCCATGAGTGAGGTCTTCGGTTCCAGGTCGAGAGGGTCAGCGCCTGTCATGACGCTGGCGAGTAAAGCGAACCAGCCACCAGATACCGGCGCCGATCATGCAGAGCGCCCCGACGCCGTACATCGGGATGAGCACATACTGCCACTTGGCACTCGTCTCGCCCGGATGGCTCAGCGTCGCGGCCAGTCCGACCAGCGACAACGCCGTCAGCAGGACTCCCACGATGAGCACCACCCGCATCCGGTAGGGCATGGGCTAACCCTAACCGGGGAGCAGCGAGGCGCCTAGGGGGTGCGGCCGCAAGCAGCCCGTCACGGCTCGAGATACCAGCGCAACAGCGCGTTGGTCGAGCTGTCGTGCGCGAGTGCCGCGGTATCACCCGCTGTGATCTCATCGCCGATGCGCTTGGCGAGCACCTTGCCGAGCTCGACGCCCCACTGATCAAATGAGTCGATATCCCAGATCGTTCCCTGCACAAACACACTGTGCTCGTAGAGCGCGACCAGCGAGCCGAGCATGCTGGGAGTGAGCCGTGCCGCCAGCAGCGTCGACGACGGTCGGTTCCCCGGGAAGGTGCGAGGCGGCACGAGCCCCTCGGCCGTACCCTCTGCCCGCACCTCGTCCGCGGTCTTCCCGAACGCCAGCGCTTCGGCCTGAGCAAAGACGTTGGCCATCAGGAGATCGTGATGGGCACCGAGCGGATTGAGTGATTCCCTGAACGCCAGGAAATCTGCCGGGATGATCTCGGTGCCCTGATGGATCAGCTGGTAGAACGAATGCTGCCCGTTGGTGCCCGGCTCGCCCCAGACCACCGGACCGGTGGCATGATCGACGGGACGGCCATCCTGAGTCACCCGTTTTCCGTTGCTCTCCATCATCAACTGCTGCAGGTAGGCCGGGAACCGCGACAGGTACTGATCGTACGGCAGCACCGCCAGCGTGGCCGCGCCCTGGAAGTTGATGTTCCAGATGGCCAGCAATCCCATCAGCACCGGAAGGTTCCGCTCGAACGGTGTCGTCCGGAAGTGCACGTCCATCGCGTGGAAGCCGGCCAGCATCTCGCGGAACTGCTCGGATCCGATCGCGATCATCGTCGAGAGGCCGATGGCGGAATCCATCGAGTACCGGCCACCCACCCAGTCCCAGAACCCGAACATGTTCGCCGTGTCGATGCCGAACGCCTCGACACCCTCGGCGTTGGTCGACACGGCCACGAAGTGTCGACGGATCGCGGCCTCGTCGTGGAGTGTCCCGAGACACCAGATGCGCGCCGAGTGGGCGTTGGTCAACGTCTCGAGCGTGGTGAAGGTCTTCGAGCAGACGATGAAGAGCGTCTCCGCTGGATCGAGATCACGCGTCGCCTCGACGAAGTCGGTGCCATCGATATTGGAGACGAACCAGAAGATGAGGTCGCGCTGGCTGTAGTGCCGGAGTGCCTGATGGGCCATCACCGGCCCCAGATCAGAGCCGCCGATGCCGATGTTGATCACGTTTCTGATTCGCTTGCCGGTGTGTCCCTTCCACGCACCGCTCCGGACCGCGCTTGAGAACTTCCCCATCCGGTCGAGCACGGCATGCACGTCGGGCACCACGTTTCGTCCCTCGGCCATGATCGTCTCGCCAGCCGGCGCACGGAGTGCCACATGCAGCACCGCACGGTCCTCGGTGCGATTGATGTGCGCGCCGCCGAACATCGCCTCGATCCGGTTGGCCAGGTCGCGCGCACGGGCCAGGCCGAGCAGGAGTGTGTGGGTCTCGTCAGTAATCCGCTGCTTGGCGTAGTCGAGGCGGATCCCTGCGGCCTCCGCGACGAGTCGGGTGCCCCGTTCCGGATCATCCGCGAACAACGTGCGCAGATGCGTCTTCCCGATCAGGTCGTGATGCGCCACGAGTGCGTGCCATTCGGCCGTTGTCGTGAGGGAGGGAAGCGATGGGCCAGCATCATTGGTGCTCATGTGCGGCCTCCGGAGGTCCTCTGCATCAGCAGCTCGGGGTCGAGAGTGAGGAGGTCGCCGATCCTTTCGATCGTCACGTCGGCCGCCGGGTAGCGAGATAAGATCTCAGGGTCGTGGGCATAGTGACCTTGCCTCGGGAAGACCGTGGTCACGTCATCGCCCCACGCAGTCTTGAACGCGGTCAAGAGGCGCAGCTTGTCGTCGACCAACACGTAGTGGTCGGCGGGGTATTGCTCTCGAATCACGTCGAGCATCTCTTCCTTGTGGATGAAGATCTCCATGCGGCCACCGACCGCGTCCCGGATACCCGAGCGAATCACCTTCCGTGGCTGGAACACCGCATCGCCATCGGTCAGCAGCACGGTCGTGCCCATCGTATCGAGACGCCGCACCACGGCGAGCGCATCGGGATAGAGCCGTTCGGCGAACGGATAATCGACCAACCAACTCGACATCTCAAGGATCCGACTATCTGTGAGGTTGGCCAGGCGGTAACGCTGAAGGGCGCCGAGGTAGTCGGCGTAGCCACGCTCGGTGCGGAGCGACTCATAGATTTCCCAGTAGCGATCCCGGGACTCCGGCCCAACCTCGGCCACCAGATGCTCACTGAGCGCTGCGATCACGGCATCGTTGTCGAGCAGCGTGTTGTCGCAGTCGAGCAGGAACACCACGCCAGAGGGGTGCGTCATACTGTCGGCTCCGCGCCGACGAGCGCGGCATCGACGATCCGTTGCGCCTCGGCGAGGATCTGGTCGAGGTGCGTCCGCCCGCGGAAACTCTCCGCATAGATCTTGTAGATGTCCTCGGTGCCCGACGGTCGCGCGGCGAACCAGCCATGCTCCGTGGTCACCTTGATGCCGCCGATCGGCGCATTGTTGCCGGGTGCATGCGAGAGCACTTGGACGATCGGCTCGCCGGCCAGCGTATCGTCGGTGATCGCGGCAGCGTCGAGTTGACTGAGTCGAGCCTTCTGTTCGCGCGACGCCGGCGCCTCGATGCGGTCATTCACCGGTGCCCCGTGCGCCTCGGCCAGCCTTGCGTAGCAGGCTCCCGGATCCATCCCGGCAACCGCCGTGATCTCCGCCGCGAGCAGCGCCGCCACGATGCCATCCTTGTCGGTCGTCCAGACCGTACCGTCGCGTCGAAGGAACGATGCCCCCGCGCTCTCCTCGCCACCGAATCCGAGCGAACCGTCGAACAATCCGTCGGCGAACCACTTGAACCCCACCGGCACCTCGTAGAGCCGCCGTCCCGCCGCGGCCGCCACACGGTCGATCATGCTGCTGCTCACCACCGTCTTGCCGACCGCAGCGCTGTCGGGCCACTCGCCGCGATGCGTGAACAGATGCTCGATCATCACGGCGAGGTAGTGGTTGGGCGGCAGGAGGCCGCTCTCCGGTGTCACGATGCCGTGACGATCGTGGTCGGTATCGCATGCAGCCGCCACATCGAATCGGTCGGCGATCTGGAGCAACGGTTGCATCGCGTACCTGGACGACGGATCCATCCGGATCTTGCCATCCCAATCGACGGCCATGAACCGGAAGGTCGGATCGACGACTTCGCTCACCACGGTGAGATCAAGTCCGTACTCCTCCGCGATTCGCCGCCAATAGTGCACGCCGGCGCCGCCCATCGGATCGACTCCGATCCGGACACCGCTCTCCCGGATGGCAGCCATGTCGATCACCGCACCGAGGTCCTGGATGTAGCGTGAGACGTAGTCGTGCTCGTGGGTCGTCGTGGCCCTGCGCGCCACGGCGTACGACACCCGCTTCACGTCACCGAGCTGGTCCTCGAGCAGTCGGTTCGCCTCCGCCTCGATGCCGCGTGTGGTAGCGGTGTCGGCTGGGCCACCGTTGGGTGGGTTGTACTTGAATCCGCCGTCAGCCGGCGGATTGTGCGAGGGCGTGATGACGATCCCATCGGCGAGTTGCTCGCTACGACCACGATTGTGAGTGAGGATGGCATGTGAGATCGCAGGTGTGGGTGTGAAGCCGTCGTCGTGTGCCAGCATCACATCGACACCATGCGCCGCGAGTACCTCGAGCGCGGTCTCCATCGCCGGTCGGGAAAGCGCATGCGTGTCGATACCGAGGAAGAGGGGGCCGGTGATCCCGGCACCCTTCCGATATCGACAGATCGCCTCGGTGATCGCGAGGACGTGGGCCACGTTGAAGGTCCGGTCGAACGAGCTGCCCCGGTGCCCCGACGTGCCGAACGACACCCGTTCCGCAGGAACGGAGGGATCAGGCGCCTCGTCGTGATAGGCTGCGATCAGCGCATCGACATCGACCAGGATGTCGGCGGGGGCCAAATGACCAGCGAGTGGATCGATCCTCACAAGCTCTCCCTTGAGGTGTCATGCCGAGTGCATGATGCGGGCCTCTGGATGGTAACCTGTCCGGACGAACCCGGAGTGATATGCCACTCCTGCAGGAGATCCGCAGTCATGACGTCAAATGCGGCAGCACGTAGAGCACACCGAACACGAGCAACCAGATCACGTCGACGAAGTGCCAGTACAGACTGACATTGGAGAGCCAGCGACGGTCGGTGACTGCGCGACGTGGCGTCCGGCCGGTCGTGAGCACCAGGTAGCCAAGGAGCAGCAGTCCCACCAGCACGTGGGCACCGTGGATGCCGGTGATGGTGTAGAAACTCGAGCCATACGCATCGGTCGTTGGCAGGAAGGAAAGGCGTCCGTACTCCCTGACTTGCAGCGCAAGAAAGACCAGGCCAAGCAGCATCGTGAGGGTGATCACGCCACGCCGCGGCTGCGCACCACCACGATGTCCCCAATGGAGCACGGCGCTGCTCGCGAGCAGGATCACGGTATTGATCCCCGGCATGAGCAGTTCCGGCGGCGTGTGGACCGGCCAGATCGCCGAGTGATGCTTGAGATAGAACCAGGTGAAGAAGAGCCCGGCGAAGAGCGCCGCCTCAGTCGCGATGGTGAGCGACATCGCCCACTGTCCGATCGGGTGCCGGTCGTCAGGCAAGGGACTCGTGTCGTGATCCGCGCCGACCCGAGGCCAGAGCCATGCACCTACCGCGATCACGGTCGCGATCAGCATGATGAGTACCAGCAGCCACTGGCGCCAGAGCAGCGCCTCGAAGATCCCCAGCACCGCGACCGACAGGTAGAGTGGCATCCGCGAACGCTCCGGCATGCTGACCGCCCCGATCACCTCGGCGGAACGCGCCGTCGTGCTCATCGCCTGATGGCCCTCGTCGAGTGCCGGCCCCTCGTGCAGCCTGGTGTGGACCGGTTCGTCGGCGTGCTCCCAGAGTGGATCGCGGCTCGCGACCTGAGGAATGCTGGTGAAGTTGTGCGCGGGTGGTGGCGACGACACCGACCATTCGAGCGTCGACGCCTGCCAGGGGTTGGCGCCCGCCACTGCGCCGTGCCGCCGTGCCCGGAACATCTCGGCAAAGGTCACCAGCAGTCCCACCGCGAACAGGAATGACCCCACGGTGATCAGCAGGTTCCAGCCGTCCCACCCTTGTCCGGGGAGATAGGTGTAGATCCGGCGCGGCATACCCAGCATCCCCACGATGTGCATCGGGAAGAAGCCGACGTTGAAGCCGATGAACATCATCCAGAAGCTGAGCCATCCAATCCGCTCGCGCATCAGGCGGCCGGTGAACTTCGGGAACCAGTAGTAGAGCCCCCCAACGACCGGGAAGAGATTGATGCCGATCAGCACGTAGTGCAGGTGGCCCACCACGAAGTACGTCTGGGTCAGTTGCCAATCAAAAGGCGCCGAGCCAGTCATCACGCCCGACACGCCACCTATCATGAAGGTGAACAGGAAACCGAGCATGAAGAGGAAGGGCGTGCGTACCACTGGACGACCGAGCCAGATCGTCGCGACCCAGGCGAAAACCGATACGGCACTGGGGATGGTGATCAGGAGCGACGCGGCGCTGAAGAAGGCCATCACCTGATTCGGCAGTCCGGTCGCGAACATGTGGTGCGCCCAGACGATGAAGCCGATCGCGCACACCGCGATCGTCGCGCCTACCACGGCTCGGTACGCCACCAGCGGGCGCCGACAGAAGGTGGGAATGATCTGCGAGGCCATCCCCATCGAGGGCAACACCACGATGTAGACCCACGGATGACCGAAGATCCAGAAGAGCTGTTGCCAGAGCATCGGATCGCCGCCGAGCCCGACATCGAGGAAGTGGGTACCGAGCTGACGATCGGCGTAGAGCAGCAGACAGTCGAGCGTGAGTGCCGGGATGGCGAACAGCACGGCAACCGACGCGGTGAGAGTGCCCCAGATCACCACCGGCACACGGTCGAGGGTCATGCCGGGCGCGCGCATCCGGACGAAGGTCACGACAAAATTGACGGCACCGACGGTGGTCGAGATGCCGAGCAGGATGAGCGAGAGTGCGTAGAAGTCGATCCCGGAGCGCGGCAGGAACGTCCCCGAGGCGAGCGGCACGTAGTTGAACCAGCCCGCGTTGGGGGCAAGTCCGAACGGCACGCTGCTGTAGAGCAGCACACCCGCCGCGACGAAGAGCCAGTAGCTCAGCGCATTGATCCGGGGCAGCGCCATATCGCGGGCGCCGAGGAGCAGCGGCCAGAGATAGTTGCTGAACCCGGAGAGCACCGGCAGCGCGAAGAGGAACATCATCGTGAGACCGTGCATGGTGAACAACTGGGCGTACGCCTCGGCGGAGACGACTCCTGCATCGGCGTGCGAGAGCTGGATCCGCATCACCAGCGCCTCGATCCCGCCGAGCACAAGGAAGATCAGCGCCGTGACGAGATAACGCATGCCGATGATCTTGTGATCGACGCTGCCCAACCGATCGTACCAGGTGTGCGGTGTTGCCCAGAGTTCCGTCAGCCGCTCCTCTTTGCTCGTGGCGGTCACTTGAGGCTCCGGAGATAGGCGACCAGCCGGTCGAGGTCACCGTCGCTCAGGCCGGTGCGCGGCATCCGGGTCCCCGGCTTCATGGCCTGTGGTGCACGAAGCCAGGCCCTGAGACCGGCGGCACTGTTCGGTACCACGCCCGCCGCAAGGCTCGCTCGGCTGGCGATATGGGTCAGGTCCGGACCGCCTTGCCCGTCCATCTGCCCCGCCACACGGTGACATGCGGCGCAACCACGCTGCTGAAAGATCCGGGTCACAGCGGTGTCCGGCGCCGGTCGCAGTTGCTGATTCATCCGCCATGTCTGCCACGCCTCGGGCGACTCGGCGATGACCGTCAGCAACATGTTGGCGTGGGAAATCCCGCAATACTCGGCGCACTGGCCGTGGTAGACACCGGCAGTGTCGGCGGTGAACCACATCGCGAGTTGTCGCCCGGGGATCAGGTCGGTCTTCCCGCCGAGCGCCGGGATCCAGAGCGAGTGGATCACGTCACCCGAATGCAAGTTGATCCTGATGCGGCGGCCGACCGGCACGTGGATCTCATTGGCACCGAGGATCGCTTCCGCGCCTTCCGGCGAGGGGTAGCGAACCTCCCACCAGTACTGTCGCGCGGTCACGTCGAGGGTCAGATCGGCGCGGTCGAATCCCGCGGAATAGTGGAGGATCACCCGGATCGAGTAGATCCCGGTCGCGATCAGGATCACGAACGCCACCGTGGCTCCGATCATGACCCAGCGTCGGCCGGTGTGGTCACTCGCCCGAAACGCGGCGAGCGGCGCCGTGCCGGCCTCCAGTACGCCCCGGCGGCGCATTGCCACAGCGATGAGGCCGGTCACGATCAGCACCGCGAGAATCGCCACGATCGTCAAGATGATGCCGAGCCGACTGAGTACGGCGGCCACCTCGCCCCGAGGGCTGAAGATCGACTGTTGAACCAGCAGCAGGTCAGGGTGCATCGCGAGCCTCCAGCAGTGCCGCCGTCCGACTCGACAGGAAGAGGCTCAGTGCCTCCAACTCGTAGCTGCTGAGATGACGTGCGTAGGCGGGCATGTTATGCGCCCCGTTGGCGATCCGGAGACGGATGTCGGCGCCGCTCAGGCGATCCCCCACCCGCGTGAGGTCGGGACCGTGCCGACCGCCAAACCCTTCGATTCGGTGACAGGCCTCACAAGCCTTGTCGTGGAAGAGCAACGCCCCCTGCATTACCTCCGGGTCACGGCTCGATACCACCCCGGCCGGGAGTGGCGGCGCGGTGGTGTCGGGCGTCCATGGCGCACGGGCACCCATCCGCAGCAAGGCGCCTCCGGCGAGCGGCACGATCAAGACCACGATCCACGCCCACGGACGGCGCACGGGATGACGATGGCCGCTCGGGAAGAGCAGCGGCAGCGCCACGAGCCCCACCCCGGCGGCCAGGGGTAGCAGCCAGATCAGCCAGGCCTCGAGCCGCGGCGGCAACACCGCCAGGATTGCGAAATACCAGAGCAGGTACCAATCCGGGCGCGGGTCTCGGGCGACCAGTGATGGATCGGGCGGCAGGCCGAGCTCCCGGGGACCGATGAGCACCGCAAGGGTCATGATCAGCAGCAGCAGTCCGAAACCGACCACGACATCGCGCCACATCGCATCGGGAAAGAATGGCTCACCCGAACTGTGGAGCAGACGCTGATACCAGGCACGATACGTCCTGGGATCAACCGGTCGATCGACCGAGGGCGGCTCGGAGACACCGTTCCGGATCACCAGATAGAGATGGAGCCCGATCCCCAAAATGATCAACCCGGGGATGATTAGGACGTGGTACGCGAAGAAGTGACTGAGCGTCTCACCGCCGATGTTGTCACCCGAGAGCATGAAGCGGGCGAGCAGGTGCCCCACGAACGGCGCGCGCGCCGCCTGCTCCGCACCTATCACCGCCGACCAGACGCCGTCCTGATCCCAGCGAAGCACCTGCCCGGTGAACGCCATCGAGAGCGTGAGGGCGAACAGCAGCACGCCAGAGAGCCAATTCATTTCGCGAGGGAACTTGTACGATCCGGTGAGGAATACCCGGATCATGTGCATCCCGATCAGCACCACCATCGCGGACGCGCCGAAGAAGTGCATCCCTCGAAGAAAGCGACCGAGCATCGCCTGATTGGTGATGTACTGGAGGCTCTCGTATGCGCTGCCTGCCGCAGGCACATACACGGTGGCCAGCGCCGCACCCGTCGCGAGCTGGAGGAGGAACGCCATCAGGGTCGCGCTGCCGAAGACGTACAGCCAGCCGGTTCCCGGCGGCACCGGGTGCTCCAGCAGACGCCGGGCGACTGCGCCGAGCCCGGTCCGATCCTCGAGCCAATCGAGGAGGCGGCGCATCACGACCGGGAGGTCATCGCGCTACGCCATCACGATCGGCGAGGTGCCGATCTCGACCCGTCCCGCACTCACACGCACCGGCAAGCGCACCAGCGGATGGAGCGGCGGACCGGAGGCGACGGAACCGTCGTCGTGATAGACGCCGCCGTGACATGGGCAGAGGAAGAGCCCTGCCTTCGCCTGCCAGAGCACCGGGCAACCGAGATGGGTGCAGTTCGTACTGAAGGCAGTGAAGTCCTCTGGCATCTCATGCCGCACCCATGCACCCGAATTTCCGCTCTCCTCGGCCCACTGTTCGACGTGCGCATTCTCGAAGGACACGAGCAGGGTCGTCCCGACCGGGAAGTCGTCGAGACTCCCGATATCGCGCCATCGTTGCGGCACCCGACGAAAGAGACTCCGAGTGATGAAGCCGACAACCGGGATCCCCACCAGCGCTCCGGCGAGCAGTGACAACCCGACGGAGAGCCGTCCGAGAAATCGCCGGCGAGTGGACATGGTATCCCGTGATGGTGGTACCTCCATCCTGCGACCCTCCAAAATGGCGTGTACGGTCACGCTCGACGACCTATTCGGCTGTCCATGTCGGCGTCCCGACGAAGAGATGATTGACGATTCCAATCTCGTACATCAGCATGAGCCCGAATCCCAGGCTCAGCACGCCGGCTCCAACTCGGAGCGCGTTGGGCCACCGCGACGAGGCGAGGCGCCCGCTCCGGAACGGCAGTGCCAGGACTGCCGTGATGATGGCCATGCCGATCAGAGTGCCAACACCAAAGAGCGCCAGGTAGGCCAGGGCCCACCTGGCGTCGGAAATGGTTGCCAGGACCAGCAACGCCACGGCAGCCGAGCCCGCGAGCCCATGCACCAACCCGATTCCGAACGGCCGCGTATGCCGGTGTCGGGAATCCTCCGACCCGGCCGCATGCGGTGCACGTCGGAGTGCCAGCAGGCCGAGCAGCACGAGCATGATGCCGACGGCGAATTCCATGGCCAAGCCCACTCGGGGTGGGATGATCAATTCGAAGAGGATGATGGCGCCGCCGAGCAGCAGGATCGTCGTGGTGTGGCCGAGGCCCCAGATCGCACCGATCAACGCGGCACCGCCCGCTTTGCCACGTTCGGAGACGATCGTCGTCACCGCCACCACGTGATCCGCGTCGGTGGCATGGCGCATCCCGAGGACCAATCCGAGCACGCCAATCGAGACAGCATCAGTCATGTGCACCCCCAGAACCGGCCGGCAGCTGGTGCGCCACGAGGTCGTCCTGCTGGTGAATATTACGGCGTCCCTCCCCCTCCACCCACCCGCCCCTGAATCCTGCCCGCAACAGCCCGGTGCGCAAATATGGGCACGAACGCATCAGTCTCCAGATCAACCCGGACTCGTAGTTCTCGACGGCAAGCACGATCGGCCCTTGGTTGAGCGCGTAGTGCCACGGGGATACCCATCCCCGACCCTTGGGATCAGCTGACCACGACGGGTTGAAAGAGTTGGTGAACCCGAACGGGCCATAGCTGTCGACGTGGAGGTCGGCAAGACGGTCGAGAGTCTCCTTGACCAACTCCGGCGCGAACGGCAGAGAGGCGAGCACGGCCCAGGCCGCCAGCGTGCCGTCGTCGGGGCCGTAGGGCACTCCACGGGCGCAGTAGTCCCAGAAGTGGCGGCGCTTCCCTCTAACAGTGCGGCTTCCGGGTCCGGGGCCGTCCGAGGCCGTGACGCCCCAGAGGTTCTCGGCGTAACCGGCGAACCCGCGTGGATTGCGCACGGCGTATGCATGCTGCACATAGCACGCACGACGCGAGTTCAGGAAGTAGTCGATCCCCTTCTCCTTCATGTAGGCGTCCTGAATGTCGCGGAAATCGATCCACAGATGCGGGTACTGGTGGATGAAAAGCGGTCCCGCGTACAAATACTCGATGTCGTACACCTTCTTCCAGCAATAGGTCCGGGTGAACGCCTGGTAACTCTCGGGTGGGATCGGGTGAGTTGGCGAGCCGAGGGCGAGGACATAGAGGAGGAGCCCTTCGTTGTATCCCTCCCAGCGTGCCCGCAGGAAGCCGCGTTCAGGTGTCCAGCCCATCGACACCGCAGAGATCGCGTCGGTGTCCGCTGGCGTGCCATGACACGGAGCATTCAGTGCCCAATCCCACTCGATGCGGCGGTAGAGGACCTCGGTGAGGTCACGGATCTCCCGCTCTCCGGCGGAATCACCATCGAAGTACTCTGCCGCAGTCAGTGCACCGGCAATGAGGAGTGTCGTGTCGATCGTCGAGAGTTCGCTCTCCCGGGCACGCCTGCCGGTGCTGGAGTCCAGAAAGTGATAGTAGAAACCGCGATACCCCGTCCCGTCGCGCCCGCCGTCCTGCGGCGCGTCGTGAAAGAAGCGCAGCGGTCGGAGGGCGCGCATGACCGATTCCTTGCGATCCAACCAGCCGGCCTCCACGGCACACGGCAACCCTGCGAGGGCGAAGCCCACCCCGGTGATGCTGCTGGGAGCTGCGTCCCGGGTACTGTCGGCCACGAGGCCTGTCTTGGAGTCGGAGTTCTGAAGAAAGTATTCGTACGAATCCCTCGCAACGCGCAAGTATTGGTCACGACCGGGTGCAAGATCCCTGAGTG
Organism: Gemmatimonadales bacterium; assembly: GCA_038258395.1. Lineage (GTDB taxonomy): Bacteria > Gemmatimonadota > Gemmatimonadetes > Gemmatimonadales > GWC2-71-9 > Palsa-1233. The sequence goes on from JBBSPX010000001.1 coordinate 27,273, forward strand.
GACGATCAAAAGACGGAACGCGCGACGGCGTCATGTCGCCATGCCACAGCTCGAAGGCCGGAGCGTGACACACGCCAGGGAGTGCGCGGGGAGCGATATGGTCAGCGACAGCGTGTCGCCGTTGTTGCCTCCACTGTGCACGGCGACCGACTCGGCAACCAGGCGGCTCTCCCGCTCGAGTGCCACGACCTGACCAGGCAGCAACGAATCCGGTTCTCCCATCTCCGTCCATGCCCGCTTGGGGTTGGCGTGGTCGCTGTCGATGCGCTCAACGAGTGCCGTTGCACCTGCCCACCGACCCGTCGCACCGTGAAGGCTGACCCGCACCTCCTCGTCAGCGATGACGTGTCCGGGTAATGCGTGGTTGGTCATGAATACGTCCACCCGGTCGCGGCCGCGCACAACAAAGCAATCGACCGTGTCGTGGAATCCATCAACGAGCAGACGTTCATCACCAAGTCGATTCATCAACTCGAAGGCTCGATACGCCGGCTTGGGAATGCCGTGGATGGTGAGCAACCCGAAGCCACCATGAAACGGGACTGAAGAGAAAAAGTTCTCCTCGAAGATGTCCGAGAAGGTCCAGTAGGAGAAGCCATCGACGACAGTGGCGACGTTCAGGCAGGTCCGTGCGATGAACGCCGCCGCGTAGGGTTCGTCGTGGAGGTGGAAGAACGGGTTCGATGAGGTGCTCCACTCGGTATAGAACACCGGACGACCCTTGGCCTGACGCACGACGTCCCGCGCGTTCCGCTCAAGAATCCCGCGAGACGATTTCGCCAGTTGCGCTTCGGTGTCGTCGCCCGGTGCGCCGAACGCGTCGGTCGGATACTGGTGCGTCGAGATGAAGTCGAGCGGTAGCCCTTCGCGGTCGCAGAACGAGACGAACTCCTCGATCCAGGCGTTCGACGCTGTGGCCGGTCCGCCGACGCGGAGCGATGGGTCCACCTTCTTCAACGTCTCTGCCGTGCAGCGGTAGAGGTCGAAGTAGTCGTCCTGCGTTCCGGTCCAGAAGGCGTCGAGATTGGGCTCGTTCCAGACCTCGAAATGCCAGTTGCTCACCTCACCGATCCCGTAGCGATCAACGAGCCGGGTCGCGAATCGCTTGATGAGTTCGGCCCACCCGTCAAGATCACAGGGCGGTGTCACAATGCCGGCATACTTGAAGACAGTCTGCGAGCCGGAGCGGAGTGCCGCCGGCATGAAGCCCAGCTCCACGAAGGGGCGGACACCAGCCTCAAGGATCCCGTCGTAGATCTGTTCGACGTTGTAGAAGGAGTAGATCGTCTTGCCCTGCTCGACCGTCATGGCCCCCACATCGTCGTCGAGGATGCCGTGAAAGCGGACATTCTTGATGCCGAGCTCGTCGTGGGCACGGCGCAACTGACTGCGCCAGTCGGAGCGAAGGGCAAGCTGCGCGTGGCCACTTCCGATGCAGCGCGACCACGCATGCGGGAGAGGCGTCCCATGCTGAGCCAGATCGGTCCGGAATTCAAGCATCGCCGATCCCGTCGCGTTGGTGCAGCGCCATCCGGATGACCTCAGCCAGGTGCATTGTCTTGCGCGGCGTTGCGCCCTCCGTCTGCTCCCGACACGAGAAGCCATCCATGATGATCAGGGTGTCGTCGCCGGCCGAACGGACCTTGGGCAGCAGCACCCGCTCGCCCGCACGCATCGAGATGTCGTACTTGTCCTTGGAGAAACCGTAGGAGCCCGCAAGCCCGCAACAGCCTGCGTCAAGCACGTCGAGGTCCATGCCCATCGCCTTCAACACGGCAAGCTCGGCGTCCATCTGCATGATCGCCTTGTGCTGGCAGTGCCCGTGCACGACCGCCTTGCGCTCCAGTCTCGGTGGTACGTAGCGCTGCCTCACCAGGAACTCACTCAGGAGAAAGGTGCTATGCGCGAGGCGCCGGGCATCCTCGTCGCGCGGGAAGAGGTTCACCAGCTCGTCGCGGAAGGCCGCCACACAACTCGGCTCGAGCCCGACAATCGGCACGCCGTCACGTAGCCAGGGGCGCAGCACAGTCAGGGTCTGCTGCCACAATTTCTCCGCGAGAGTCAACATCCCGAAATCGTACAACGGACGACCACAGCAGAGCGGTCGAGGCGGGATCTCCACCGTGTAGCCGGCACGCTCCAGGACCTCGACGGCCGCACGTCCGATCTCGGGCTTCAGATAGTTGTTGAAGGTGTCGGGCCACAACAGCACCCGCCGAGTGGCGAAGGGCTTCGACTCGGCATGGATGTTGAGCCGCTTGCCATCGCCCTGGTGAGGGTTCGTGGTGTTGTCGTAGGTGTCCAACCGATACCGAGGCAGATCCTCGTATCCCAACGCGTCGTCAGATGCCACCTCCGTTGCTCCACCGGGAGCTGCCTCGTCTGCCGGCCAAGGCGCGCCGCGCGAGCGGAACCAGCTCGTGAAGGTCGGCGACGCGAATTGCGGTATCTGGCGCTCCTGAGCGATGCCGCCGAGTGCCTTGAGCAAGGTGGAGAACGGCCGCGTCCGGGTGAAGAAGTTGACCACCGGTGCGATCGGTGCGGCGAGGCGGGACCACCAGTAGATCAAGCCCATCGAGTACGCGGGCATGGGCCGCAGGCGGTGCTCGTAGTAGTGCGAGAGGTATTCGGCCTTGTACGTCGCCATGTCGACGTTGACCGGGCATTCGTTCTTGCACCCCTTGCAGGCGAGACACAGGTCGAGCGCGTCCTTGACATGTTCGTCGCGCCAACCTTTGGCGATCACATCGCCTCGCAACATCTCGAACAGCAAGCGGGAACGCCCGCGGGTGGAGTCCTCCTCCTCGCGCGTCACCATGTAGCTCGGGCACATGGTGCCGCCCTGGTCGCTCCGGCACTTGCCTACACCGACACAGCGGCTGACGGCATTGCCGAACGAGAAGTTGTCTTCCGGAAACTTGAAGTGTGTCTCCAGCACCGGAGGTTCGAAGTCGGGCCCCCGGCGCAGGTTCTCATCCGGCGTGTAGGGGTCGACAACCTTGTTCGGGTTCATCCGGCATGTGGGGTCCCAGATCCGCTTGAACTCGCCGAAGGCGCGCACCAGATCGTCGCCGTACATGATCGGCAACAACGCGGCTCGCGCCTGGCCATCCCCATGCTCGCCCGACAACGAGCCACCGTTGTCCACGACCAGATGCGCCGCCTTCTCCAGAAATTGCAGCCACTGCCTGACGCCTTCCCGGGTCGCGAGGTCGAAGTCGATTCGGCAATGGATGCAACCCTGACCGAAATGCCCATACAGCGCGCAGTCGTAGCCGAACTCGTCGAGCAGATCACGAAAGCTCCGCAGGTACGTACCGACGTTCTCCGGGGCCACCGCCGCATCCTCCCAGCCCGGATGAGAATCGGGCATTCCCGCGACGTGCGCGGTCGCACCGAGGCCCGATTCGCGCACCTGCCAGAGCTGGTCCATCTCCCATTGGCTGGTGAACAGCTTCGCGTCGGGTGAATCGTCCTTGCCTTCGAGTTCCTCCATGAGCTGGCGCGCCTGTGCTTCGGCTTCGTCCCTGGTGTCACCCCCGAACTCGACGAACAGGAACCCGCGCCCCTCAGGGAGCAGCGCGATATCGGCAGGATACATCCCCTTCTTCTGCATGTAGCCGATCAACTTGTGGTCGATCCCTTCGCAACCGGTCGGCCGATGCGACATGATCTCGGGCACGTGGTCCCCGGCATCGTACACACTCGGGTACCCGAGCACCAACAGCACGCGCTCGGGGATGTATCGCTGGAGCAGAACACGTGCAGAGAGAATGACCACACAGGTCCCCTCAGACCCCACCAGCGCCCGGGCGACGTCGAAGCCGTGCTCGGGCAGCAGGAAGTCGAGATTGAACCCCGACACCCGGCGCGGAATGTCCGGATACCGAGTCCGGATTTCCTGAGCGTAGATGTCGCGCAACTTCTTGAGGTCGGCGTAGATCTCACCCCGTCTCCCGCCCGACTGGATGATCTGTTCCAGCGCATCATCGTCGGTGGCACCAACGGTCATCCGCTCGCCGTCGTAGGTGATGATGTCGAGCGATTCGACCTGATGGACCGTCAGGGGTCCATGCCCATAGAACTGGGCCATCACCGAATGGATCCCACAGGAATTGTTGCCGATCATGCCACCCAGGGTGTTGCGGGAATGGGTCGCCGGATCGGGGCCGTAGGTCAGGCCATGCTCCTGCTGCGCCTTGAAGCGGAGCGTGTCGAGGATGCAGCCCGGCTGCACGGTCGCGGTGCCTGACTCCGGATCTATCTCGAGGACGGCATCCATGTATTTCGAGAAGTCGATGATCACGGCGACGTTGGTGGTCTGTCCGGCCAGACTCGTTCCGCCGCCCCGGGAGGTGATGGGCGCACCGTGCTTGTGGCACAGCCGCACGGTCTCGATGACGTCTTTCTCGTCTTTGGGTAAGACCACGCCAATCGGCACCTGGCGGTAGTTCGACGCGTCGGTGGAATACGTGGCCCGGCTGCCAGTGTCGAACCGGACTTCGCCGCGCACCGCAGCGGCCAGCTCCCGCTCGAGATCCTGGGCATAGCCGGGCTGATCGGCCGTGAAGTCTGGACGGTCGGTCACCGTGCGCATGCCATCGTAGTGCTCGTACTTCGGTTCGAGCTGTACTACTGGTAGGCTGAACGTCCGTCCATCGTGCTTACCCATCTGTGCGCTCCTTTGGGTGCCGAGCTACGGAATCTGCACGGCGTACTGCTCGGCATCCCCTCGCTTGAATTCGATCCCCAGTCCGGGCCTCGTCAGGTCGGGATGCAATCGCCCATTCACGGGAACCAGCACTCCATCGAACAACATCCGCTCGATCCTGGCGTGGTCGTAGAAGTATTCGAGGTGTCTGAGTGGTCGGGCCGCACACCCCGCGTGGACATGAATTGAGGGTGCGGTATGCGACGAGAACGGGAGTTCGAAGCCTTCGCAGAGTGTGGCTGCCGCCATGAATCCGGTGATGCCACCGCAGCGCGTGGCGTCGGCCTGCAACACGTCGACCGCTCCAGCCTCGAGCATGCGGCGGAAGTACACGACGTCGTAGCCGTACTCACCGGCCGTGATCTCCATCCCTGCGGGAGCTCGATCGCGGAGGAGTCTCAGGCCGTTCAGGTCGTCCGATGAGACCGGCTCCTCGAACCAGCTCACGTCGTACTCGACGAAGCGTTCGGCAAAGACCAGCGCCTCCTTCCGTCCGTAGGCGGCGTTCGCATCGACGAACAGTTCCGCCTCCGGCCCGATGGCTTCCCGCGCTGCCCTGACGCGCTCGAGATCATTCTCCGGCTCGCGCCCGATCTTCATCTTGACCGCGGTGATCCCCTGCTCGACCCAGCCGCCGAGCTGAGCCTGCAGCTGGTCGAGCGAGTAGGAGGTGAATCCACCGCTGCCATAGACCCGGACGGAGTCGCGCACCGCCCCGAGCAGACTCACCAGCGGCAGGCCAAGGAGTTTCGCCTTGAGATCCCAGAGCGCGGTGTCGACCGCCGCGACCGCCATCGAACAAATGCCCGGACGACCGAGGTTGCGGATGGCATGGAGCATGGCGGACCTCGTTCCCGGAATGTCCATCGCCCTGCTCCCAATCACCACCTCCACGAGCGTGCTGCGGATGAGAGAGGCGGTCGCGGTGTCGGCATAGCTGTACCCGATGCTCCGACATCCACCGGCCTCGGCCTCCACCACCACCAGTGTCGTCGACTCCCATTGCAGGGTGCCATCGGATTCGGGCGATTCGGTCGGGATCGTGTAGGCGCTCACGTCGAGCCGAGTGACCTCGGCGTCGACATCAGTCTCCACGGTGATCATGGTCGGGGTCGCCAGCCTGCTTCTTGTCGTGGCCGATATGCAGAGCGTTCTTCGCCTTCTGGGCCCCTTCGGCCACGAGGGCCTTGGCAGATGCCTTGACCACGTCCCAGCCGTCGGGATCGCCCTTCAGGAGAGCAAGGGCGGTGTCCTTGGCGTACTCCGCCGAGATATGCGGCGGCAGTGGCGGGACGTCCTTGTCGGTATGGAAGTCCAGCAGGGTGACCCCCTGGTAGGCGAATGCCTTATCCCACGCAGCGCCGACGTCCTCGGCCCGGGTGACCTTGATCCCCTTGAACCCGAACACCTCGGCGTAGGCCGCGTAGTCCATCGTCTGCACGTCCTGCGAGCCGGTCCACCGCGGGTTGGCATCCTCGGTACGCATCTCCCACGACACCTGGGTCAGATCGTTGTTGTGAAGCACCATGATGATGAACTGCGGATTCTCCCACTCGTTCATGTACTTCTTGATGGTGATCAGCTCGTTCATCCCCAACATCTGAAACGCGCCATCTCCGATGGTACAGATCACCGGGCGTTCCGAGAACGCGAGTTTCGCGGCAACCGCGTAGGGCATCGCCGCCAACATCGTCGCGAGCCGTCCGGACAAGTCACCCATCATGCCGTGTCGCAGCCGAATGTGGTGACCGTACCAGTCGGCCGTCGAGCCAGCATCGCAGGTGATGATCGCATCCTGGGGAAGACGCTCGTTCAATTCGTAGTAGACGAGCCGCGGACTGATCGGATCAGCCTCGACGTGGGCGAGTTCCACCATGACGCGTTCCCAGTCCTCCATCCCCGCAGCGATCTCCTGCTGCCAACCCAGATCGTCTTGCTGATCGAGGTAGGGAATGAGTGCCGCAAGCGTCGCCTTGACGTCACCCCAGATATTCAGTTCCATCGGGTACCGCACGCTCAGGTGTCCCGGGTTCAAGTCGACCTGGATGCCGCGCGCCTGACCAGTCTCCGGCAGGAAGTTCGAGTAGGGGTAGTTGGTACCGAGCATCAGCAGCGTGTCGCACTCCTGCATCATCCGATAGCTCGGCATCGTGCCGAGCAGTCCGAGTTGCTGCGTGTGGAACGGCACCTCGGAGGAGATGACCTGCTTGCCCCTGAGGGTGGTGATGATCCCGGCCCCAGTCTTCCTGGCCACCGCCAGTACCTCCTCGGTCGCGCCGTTGGCACCGTGGCCGACGAGGAGGGCAACCTTGCGGCCGTCATTGAGGATCTGAGCCGCCCGCTTGATCTCGTCCTCGGGTGGGCGGAGCTGAGTCGCAGGCCCTCCGACGCCACTCCGCGACACCCATTGCTGCCGTATCGGTTCTTCCATTTCCATCGCCTGGACGTCGTGCGGGAGGATGATGACGGTGGGTTGCAACCGTGTCCTGGCGATCCGGAAGGCGCGGTCGACGACGACCTGCGCCTGCATTGGCGACACGACCGTCTGCACATAGGCGGCAACATCCGCGAAGACGCGTTCGAGGTTGTTCTCCTGTTGAAACGCGCTCCCGAGCGAATCGAGGCCTTGCTGCCCCACGATGGCCACAACGGGTTGGTTGTCCATCATCGCGTCGTACAGGCCATTCAACATGTGGAACGCGCCCGGACTCGAGGTGGCCACGCAGACACCGAATTCGCCAGTGAACTTGGCGTGCGCCGTGGCCATCAGGGCGCAGATCTCCTCGTGGGTCGGCCGGATGTACATGAGCGGCAGGCCCTCCCGATCGGCCCTCCCGAGCGCCCCGTCAAAGGCGCCGATGCCGTCGCCGGGAAAGCCGAACACCCGGGTGACACCCCAGTCGAGCAACCGCTTGATGACAAAATCGCTGACAGTATCTGACATGGGTTCTACTCCTGACTCTCTGAATACGCGATGGTGCTGAGCAATGCGAGTTCAGCCTGTCTGGAGTCCAATCGTGTGTGTTGGATCACCACCGGCACGCTCGCGATGAAGACGCTTGCATAGCCGGTGGCCCTCGGAACCGGTTCCGGAGTGACCAGGTCATTGAAGCGCATATGAATGGTCCGCCGCGCTGGAACGGTGAACTCGTAGGGACCAACCGGCTCACGATCAGTGAAGTAGAGCGTGAGTGCGATGTGGGCATCCTCGTCGGAGGTGTTCAGGATGCAGGCGGCTTCGTGGCTGACAAGCGCGTGTGCGTCCTGAGCGTCATGACTCCGGTCGGGGATATACCCTTCGGGGATGGCCCAGCATGTCCGACCCACGGCCTTAGCCACGGTGACGCCTCCCCCTGCTCCCCCGAATCACCATGCCGCCGGCCAGGAGCCCACCAGCCACCAACCCGAGAGCAAGAGTGAGCTTGCCCCTGTTCTCGGTGAGCTGGAGTGCCCGACTGTGATCTGTTGCTCGGTCGTCGAACGATCCGTGGGCCCCGTGATCGATGTCGTCGTCCTGCGGGTCCCACAGGTTGTGCGGACGGCTCGGGTCGGCGGGCTCGTCGGTCTGTTGGGACGCATAGCCGGTGTTGCCGAGATAGCGATCGAGCAGCCCTGGCGCGACCTTCTGGCCCAGGATCGCTTCATAGGTCGGGCTGCCCACCCACAGTTCCCGTCGGTCGTGGTCGGCCGCCCAGACAATCGCCTGGGCGGCAACCTCCGGCTGAAAAATTGGCGGCACCGGTTGCGCCGAGTTTGGCAGGCGGCTCTTGACCCAGCCGAACTGCGGCGTGTTGAGGGCCGGCATGTGCACCACCGTGATCCCGACTCCGGAGCCGTCGTGGATCAGTTCGCAACGCAACGAATCGGTGAACCCGACGATCGCGTGCTTGGCTGCGCAGTACGCTGCCTGCAATGGGATGGAACGATAGGCGAGCGCTGATCCCACCTGGATGATCTTGCCTCGGTCGCGCGGGAGCATGCGCCGCAGCGCGGCGAGCGTGCCGTAGACCACGCCGAGATAGGTGACCTCGGTCACCCGCTTGAACTCGGCCGGCTCCATCTCCTTGACGGGCGAGAACACCGAGGTCATCGCGTTGTTCACCCAGACGTCGATCGGGCCGAACTCATTCTCGACCTCTGTGGCGGCGTGCTCCACCGCGTCGGAGTCGGCGACGTCTGTGGGCACCACGATCGCTCTCCCACCTGCCTGTTCGGCGTCGCGACGAGCGCCTTCGAGTCCGGCCTTCCCCCGAGCGAGCAGGCCGATATGCGCTCCGCGCTCGGCAAAGGCCTTCACCGTCGCCCGTCCCACCCCGGCGCTGGCGCCGGTGATCACGACAACTTCGGGACCGTCGTGTCCTGCTTCCGCATCTTTCGATGTCATGTGTCGCCTCGCGCTACGAACTTGTTGGCGTGCTCGAGCCCCGCCACTGTACCTCTCCTACGCAGCCCGCATGACGATTGATTCGGCTGGAGGAGCACTGCCGGGACGTCGGAAACCTTGGCAGGCTTCGTGACCGGGGAGGTCGATGAGGTCATGCGGGTCGCTCCTCTCGTTCGCGTGCATGCATTCGACGGCTGGGGCGGGGTCGGATGCACGGAAGACTGTGCGAGCGTGGTGTGTCACGGTACCACGAAAGTGCAATACCATTGAGAGATACGGGCTGTCGGTGAGAGACGCAACTGGCGACCGTCCGGATACGTCACAGGTGCGGCTTCCGGCGGCTATCCCCCCAAGAGCAGGCCATCGACGCTCAGGAACCCTGGGCCAGCGAGCAGCAACCAGATCAGGAGCACGAGGAGCAGGGTCTCCGGCAGATAGGTCACTTCGCCGAGCCATTCACCGAGGGAGGTCGCCTTCACCGCCGGCAAAAGCGTGGTGATCAGCCCGCCGACCATCACCCCCGAGAGCAGCACCGCCGCGACCTGGGTGAACAGGCCAAGCACGAGGGCTATGCCCCCGAGGAACTCGATCCACGACAGCACGGTGGCACTCGCGACAGGAGATGGGAGACCAGCGGACCGGATCGTCTCCTGCATCTGCTGTCGCTTGGCCGACACGAAGAGCTTGCCGTAGCCGGAGAGGGCGAACATCAGCCCGACGGTGAGCCGCGCAAGCAACGCAGCTATCCATTCGAAGCGATCAAGAGTGAGCATTGACGATCCTGCTCCTGCATGGGAGGTGCCAATCGGGTTGTCCCGGCGTCTGGGCACCGCGGCAGCCGGTGGCTGCATCAGTGAAGCACTCAGGACCCGTGCTGTCGTGCAATTCTGAACAGAATCAAACACGGCTTCGGTGATCATTGCAGGAGAGTCGCAGATCGTCAAACCCGGTGACCCGCCTCGTCTCGGCTGACCACCTGGGAGGGCGGATCCGTGGTGCACAACCAGTTATCATCCACTGAGGGCTTCGGGGCAATCGTGGACTGCGATCGGGGCTCCGCCATCGACTTCCGATGGCGAAGGCTCTTCAATTGCTCAGTGACGAAGGATCCCTCGTGCCCAACCCACCAGACGACGACGCGCCCCGGCCACAGGGAGATGTCTCGGCCTTGGATACTGCCCACGAGTCGCTCGACCACGCCGCCAACATCCTGGCCACGCTTCGGGAGCCGTTCCTCATCCTCGACGGTGAACTCCGCGTCATCTCGGCAAACCGGCAATTCTACCAGACGTTCCGCACCACCCCGGAGGCGACGGAGGGTCGGCTGGTCTACCAGCTGGGAGACGGGCAGTGGGATATCCCGGCCCTCAGGGTTGCGCTCGACGAGGTGCTCGCCATTGATCATCCCGTCCTCGACTCCGAGGTCCTGCATCTCTTCGCGGGTCTGGGTCAGAAGTGCATGGTGCTCAATGCACGGCGCATCCGTACACCGGGTAACCCCGCCGAGCTGATCCTGTTGGCGATCGAGGACGCGACGGAACGTCGGCGGGCGGTGACGCTGATTGAGCAGGAGGCGCTGCTCTCGGGACTCATTGCCCGGGGAGAGCCCACCACTCGATGCCTCGAGGCGCTCTGTCTGGCGATCGAGCTGGTCGATCCGGAGGTCCGCGTCTGTATCCTTCGGACAGATCGGACCGGCACGCGGTTCGCATCGGTGATCGCGCCACGGTTCCCCGAGCTGACGACGTTTCTGACATGCGCCCCGATCGAAGTGGGGCAGCTCGGCTCCTACGCCGCGGCGATCGTCAGTGGCGAACCAGTGGCCGTCCCCGACGTGGCCAGGCAGACAGAGTGGGCTGAGGCATGGCGGGAAGCATGCCTGAAGGCCAATATCCGCGCAGCACTCTTCGTTCCGGTGGCTGCGGGGGGCCCACGTGCAGAGGCCAGCGTGGTGCTCTGCTTCGACGTTTCGAAGGAACCCACAGACTCCGACCGCCAGATCGCCAGTATGGCCGATCGGGCCGTCGCGACGCTGCTCCTTCGTGACCTCCTTCGGGCGACCGAGCGCCGACGCCGGCTGGCACTCGATTCGGCCGAGCTGGGGTCGTGGCATCTCGGTCTGGATACGATGGACCTCGTCACCGACGAGCGCTTCCGGTCGATCTTCAGCAACACGGACGAGTTCCTCACCTACGACCGCGGGATCGATTGCATCCATCCCGATGATCGTGACCGGGTGCTCGCTGCCATCGAGGCGGCCGTTCAGACCGACGACCTCGAGCCCCACGCATGCGAGTTTCGCGTAGTGCATCCCGACGGCTCGACCCGCTGGGTGTTCGCGAAGGGTCGCAAGAACGTGCGTGAGAACCCTGATGAGGGAACACGGGGCACCCTCGATGGCACGATCGTTGACGTCACGGAGCGGTTCGAGACAGGCCGTCGCCTGCAGGTGTCCGAACAGCGCTATCGGCGACTCTTCGAGTCGGCCCGCGACGGGATCCTGATTCTCGACGCAGCCAGCATGCGCATCGAGGATGCCAACCCGTACCTGTGCGAGTTGCTCGGCTATTCGTGGGCAGAGTTCGTCGGCAAGGAACTCTGGGAGATCGGGATCTTGCCCGACAAGCACGAAAGTCAGGCCGCCGTCGAGACGCTACGAGCCACCGGCTACCTTCGATATGAGGACCTCCCGCTCGAATCGCGGAGTGGTGAGCAGCGAGAGGTGGAGTTCATCTGCAACATCTACCCCGAGGGGGAGCGCGATGTCGCCCAGTGCAACATTCGCGATATCACCGAGCGCAAGGCACTGGACCGACAGGTGGAAGAGCAGGCGAAGTCACTCGCCGACATGAACCGGCGCAAGGACGAATTCCTTGCCATGCTCTCGCACGAGTTGCGCAATCCGATGGCCCCGATCTTCAATGCCCTCACCCTGCTGGAGCAGGAGAACCACCCCAATGCGCTCCAGCGCGAGGCCCAGGCCGTCATCGGGCGTCAGATCCGTCACCTCTCGCGGTTGACCGATGACCTGCTCGAGATCTCGCGCGTCACGACGGGGCGCATCAAGCTGCACCTGGAGCGCGTCGACCTGCGTGGGATCGTGGGACTCGCGGTGGAGCGGGTGGAGTCGGTCGTCACGCGACGATCACAGACGATCACCCTGTCGTTGCCCGACGCGCCGGCCTGGATCAACGCCGACGTGACACGCCTGGAGCAGGTCGTGGGCAACCTGCTCGCGAACGCGTCGAAGTACAGCGGTCGCGACGGTCGAATCTGGTTGTCGCTGGAAGTGGAAGCGATGCACGCCATACTCCGTGTCCGGGATGACGGCATCGGCATCGGCGCGGCCATGCTCCCGCAGGTCTTCGATCTCTTCTCGCAAGCCGACAAGGCGCTCGACCGTGCCGATGGTGGCTTGGGAATCGGGTTGGCACTCGTCAAGAGCCTGGTCGAACTGCACGGGGGCACGGCAACAGCCTCGAGTGAAGGGATCGGCCAGGGCAGCGAGTTCGTGGTCAGGTTGCCGATGCGTCCGGCGTCGAGCCCATCGGACATGCTCGCCGCTCTGCCGGCTCCGTCCGATCGGGGGAGCGCCCACCGCATCCTCATCATCGAGGACAACGCGGACGCAGCCAGCATGCTGATGCTGCTGCTCGAATCCTGGGGCCATGAAGTGTACGTGGCTCATGACGGTCCCGAAGCGCTGGTGCGGGCGCAGACGTTCAAGCCGGAACTGGTGCTGCTCGACATCGGCTTGCCTGGGATGGATGGCTATGCCGTCGCCCGTCGCATTCGGGAACTCCCAGACCTCGGCCACGTCCGAGTGGCCGCGATCACTGGCTATGGACAGGAATCCGACCGTCAACTTTCCCTCGCAGCCGGATTCGATGCCCATCTCGTGAAACCGGTCGACATCGACGCGCTCGCAGAGTTGATCAGCCCCGCCGCGCGGCCGGTCGCCTGAACACCCTGCAGAGCCATGTCGCCGCGCACCTGCGCCACACCGCGCCTGAGATCGTCAACCGGTGGGTATCGGTGCTCACCGCGCGGCTCGAGGTCGCTCCGAAGCGGACCCTGCCCGGCGACGCGATCCTCGATCTCATGCCTGGCATCCTCGTTGCGGTTGCTGACTTCCTCGACGGGAAGATCGACGTCCCCATCGATGCCCATGTGCGCACAAACCTTGGCCACCTCGCGGACCTCCGTCGCAAGCAGGGCTGGGGCGCGCCCGAGGTCATCGCCGAGTTCGGCCTGCTGGGCCACCTGGTGAGCGACGAGGTCGTGGCAGCGATCCAGCACTATCAGGGAGAAGCGCCCCACGCCGATGTCGCACGTCTCACGGCCAAGGCCATGGAGACCATTCATCAACTGGGCGTCGCCACGACCATGCGATTTCGGATCTGGGACGTTCGCGATGCGGAGGAGCGTGCAGTTCTACTCGATACCTACACGGCGATACTGTCCCACGAGCTCGCCTCGCGGCTCGGTGCTGCCGAGACGGCCCTGCAATTGATCCTGCGGGAGGGCGAACGGCTCTCCGAAGAGCGGTTGCGTCGATTGCATGAATTGACACTCCAGTCCATCCAGAGTGGCTCGGCCACGATGCGGGGCGTGCACGCACTCTTCGCGTCGCGCGGTCCGAGCTCAACGCCAAGTTCCAGCCGTTTCCCTCTGGCGTCCCTGGTGCGAGACATCGTGCACCAGGTGCGCACCGGCGCAGTGGCACGGGGCATCCAGATCGAGGTGGTTCAAGATGGTGCGGACATCGCGGTCGACGCCGAGCGCTTCCCGCTCGCGCTCTACAATCTGGTGAACAACGCGGTCCGACATCACGATATACCCGAGGGCCGTGGCACCGTGTGGGTCGAGGTGTCCGGCCACAACGACGAGATTCTCGTGACCGTGCGGGACGATGGGCCCGGCCTCGGCGACGCCGCGCGCGCCCACCTCTTCAGCCCGGAGATCCGAGAACCATCGGTCGAACGCGCCGGACTCGGTCTGGCGATCGCCTGGGAGGCGATCCGGCAAATGGACGGCAGTCTGAGCGTCGATCCACCCGACGGCCGCGGGACAACCTTTCGGATCAGGGTCCCGGTAGCGGGGGAGTCCGCAGGAACCTGACTCGCAGTCCCTCGTTCAGATGCCGTATTTCCTGCGCCGACGCCAGAGCGTCGATGGGGCGACTTCCAGCACTTGTGCGGCCTCCTCCACCGAACCGACCGTCTCGATCACGTGGCGGATGTAGCGGGCCTCCATCCCCTCGAGCGAGATCAACTCGTCGGGGGCATGCCCCAGGGCACCGTTCGATGCTTCCGAACGAGGCAGCGACTGGACCCCGATCCGTGAGCCAGGGGCGAGGATCACGGCACGCTCCACCGCGTTCTGGAGCTCGCGCACGTTCCCCGGCCATGGCAGTTGTTGCAGGTGCTCACGCGCCTCGTCCGTGAACGCGAGTCCGGCCAGACCATGCCGATTGGCGTAGAACGTGAGGAAGGAGTCCGCCAACGCCAGAATGTCCTCGCGCCGCTGCCGGAGTGGCGGCAGTTCGAGTCGAATCACGTTGAGACGGTAGAAGAGATCCTCCCGGAACCGGCCTTCGCGGACTTCCCGCTCCAGATTGGCATTGGTTGCGGCGATCACGCGCACGTCGACCTGACGCGGTTTGGGATCCCCGACCCGTTCATACTCGCGATCCTGGAGGAGCCGGAGCAGGCGGGACTGGATCTGCATCGACATCTCTCCCACCTCGTCGAGGAAGAGGGTGCCGCCGCCGGCGAACTCCACCTTGCCGATCTTCGCCTGCACCGCGCCGGTGAACGCGCCCTTCACATGCCCGAAGAGTTCACTGCCCAGAAGCTCCGGTGAGAGCGATGGACAGCTGACGACGGCAAACGCCCCGTCGGCACGCTTGCTCCATCGATGCATCGCGCGCGCGAGGACCCCCTTGCCCGTCCCGCTCTCGCCGGTCAGGAGCACCGTGGCATCGGTCTTCGCCGCCGAGTGTGCTGCTGCCAGGAGGTTGGCCATCTCGGGATGCGCACTCTCCAGCAGTGGGGCGTGCCAGTCGGCGCGCTCCCGATCCTCGAGGGTGGCGAGGCGACGGACCAGGGCCCGATGCTCCGACACGCGTGCCGTGAGCACCTCGAGTTCGGCCGGACTGACCGGCTTGGAGATATAGTCGAATGCCCCACGGCGCATGGCCTCGACCGCGGAGGCCACCGTAGCGTATGCGGTCATCAGCACGACCTGCGTGGTCGCATCGGCCGCGAGCAATTCCGGCAGGAGATCCAACCCGGAGTGGTCATGCAGGCGCAGATCGAGCAGGACGAGATCGAAATGGCGCGCCGCAATCTGCCGCCGGGCCTCCTCGACCGTCGCCGCCGCGGTCACCGTGTGGCCCCGCGGCTCGAGACACGCGGCAAGAGTCTCCCGTACGAGTGGCTCGTCATCGATAGTGAGCACGGTAAGGCTGGCGGCCTGCAGTGGGCCGTCAGGTGGAGTCGATCGTCTCAGGCTCTCGCTCATGGCCATCAGGCATCCGTGTGGGATGGGACAAGGTACTGGCTCGGTTATCCGAGCTCGCCCACAAGCATAACCCGAGATCCTCCGCCGGGTCGGTGCCCCAGGCCACCCGTCGTCGACAGGACCACCCTGATCCCGCCGAGCGAGGCCCAACCATCGGTCATCTGGCGCTCAATTGACACACGACTGGCGAGCCAGAACCACGGCGCCACATGGGGCCAGCGCCCGGCATCGCCCGCGGGACGCGGTCTTCTCGGGGGCCGCCCCCTCGGCACGGCAGTTGCCCTTCAGCAGGTACGGATGGCCCCTCGGAGACTCCCCGCCGATCTGGCCTTGCCTTCTGTCACAGAGCCACGGAGTTCCATCTCATGACCTGCAATCCTGTGCTTGACCTGGTGATCTACCAGCTTCGCAACCTCTACAGCGCCGAGATCCAGTTCCAGTTCGCCATGCCGACGATCGTCGAGAGCGCGCGCACTGATCGGCTGGCACGGGCCATCGAGTACGATCGACTGGAGTCGGGGGTACGCCTGGAGCGTCTCGAGGCAAGCTGTGCGCATTTCGCTGCCTCGCACAGTGGCGAGCGCTGCCGCGGCATGGAGGGCCTGCTCGAGGAGCTGCACACCGGCCTGCTGAACCGAGCGGCCGGCGTCGCCGATGACTCCGCCCTGAGGGCCGACTGCCGCTTGGTCTACCAGTTCAAACATGCCATGTACACGAATCTGATCGCGCTGTGTCGAGGGATTGGCGAGCGAACGGTCGCGCGCACGCTCGAGCACAACATGGCAGCAGAGGAGGAGCTGATCGTCCTCCTCGACCATATCGACCGGCACCAGGGCTACCGCGACTCGTACGCCGACCCCACCTCGGGTGCAGCGTATCCACAACTCTACCTCGTCCCCGACGATGCCGTCGAGGCGAGAGCGTCGAGGAGCTGAAGATGACTTTCCAGACTCCGCAAGACCTGCTCGGACATCAGCTCCGCATACTGTATGGCGCCGAGCTGCAGCTGCTGGCGGCCATGCCATGCCTCATCGAGACGGTGCGCGACCTGCGATTCGCGAACGCACTTGCGGAGCATCGCCTCGCCACCGAAGGCCATGTCACACGGATGGAGACCTGCCTCGCGGTGTTGGAGATGCCGCTGGCGTGCGAATTCAGCCATGGGATGCATGGACTGCTGGTGGAAATGCAGGGAGGGGGCGTCAGCAATGGTTCGAGGATGCCCGGGCATTATGTACTGGCAAGCCGGTTCCAACTGCTCGAGCGGTTCGAGCTCGCACTGTATGCGAGTGCCTGTACCCTTGCCCGTGCACTCGATGAAATGCTGATCGCCCACCTCCTCGACCATACGATGTATGAGGAGCGCCGGGCCGAGGCAATCTGGCTGGACATCGCGCTTGATGAGCTCGGCGCAGACGCTTTCGTCTCGCCTATGCTGGTCGATACCGTATCGGTTCCGACACCACGCCTGACTGGATGGGGAGGCCTTGCGACTCGTGTGGCCTCACCCGTCATGCACGGTCTGGCCCCCGTGCTGTCCGGGCGGCAGGACGACACGGGCCTCCGTCTGCTCTCTCGCTGAGGTTCGTATGCTACGCTGGGCAATCCTGTTCTTCGTGCTGGCGATCATCGCCGGTGTGTTCGGTTTCGGTGGCGTAGCCACGGCGTCGGCGGGAATCGCCAAGACCCTCTTCGTGGTCTTCTTGATCATCTTCGTCGTCACACTGGTCCTCGGGCGCGGGCGCGGTGGTTGATTGGGAATCTGACGTCAATACCGTCAGCACGCGCAGGCTGCGATCATGACACTCGACCTGCACCGGCAGCTACTCACGCTCGGGTTGAGCGAGCTTCACGGCACGGAGTCGCTGTTGCTCGGGGAACTGCCCCTGCTCATCCGGAAGTCACACAGTGCTCGCCTGGCGAACGCGCTCGCGGCTCTTCGGTTGCAGACCGAGGTCCAGCTCCTCCGTCTTGAGGCCTGCCTGAATTGCGGCCGCAATGCGGTTCGGCCGGTTCCGAGTCTCGGAATGCGGGGTCTGATCCGCGAGATGCGCACCGATGCACGCGTCGCAGGCCACGCCGACGTGCAGGACGCCGCACTCCTGGGCAATGGCCGCCGAGTCGTGCAGTGGCAACTCGGGATGTATGCGAACACCCGTCGGGTGGCCCATGCCCTGGATGAGTCGGCCATCGTCCGCTGGCTCGATCAGGGTATCGCTGAGGAACAACGCGCCGACGTGATCCTGACCCGGATCATGGCCGAAGAGGTGGGCCCCGCCGCCTGTCGCGCCACCACGGCGTTCACCGCGACTACATGATCGGCATAGCTGGCGTGGCACATCCTTCATCCTTCATCCTTCATCCTTCATCCTTCATCCTTAATCCTTCCAACACCATATCAAGAGTCCCCACCAAGAGGTCTGCCTCGGCGCGACCAAACACCATCGGCGGCTTGATCTTGAGCACATTGTCGGCCGGACCATCGGTCGAGAGTAACACCCCAGCCTCGCGCATGGCGTTGATCACCTGCCCCGCCTCCGCGGTCGCCGGCGCCCTGGTCTCGCGGTCAGAAACCAGATCAACTCCGACAAACAGGCCGGCGCCTCGGACATCACCGATCAGGGGAGTTCGCTCCGCCAGCTGGCGCAGCCGACCGATGAGATACTCCCCGGTGTCCAGCGCGTGCCGCTGCAGCTCCTCCAGCTCGATCACATCGAGCACCGCCATACCGACCGCCGCCGATACCGGATTCCCGCCGAAGGACGAGAAGAATTCCATCCCGTTGGCAAACGCCTCGGCAATCGCAGGCGTGGTGATCACCGCGGCCATCGGATGCCCATTGCCGATCGGTTTGCCGATCGTGACGATGTCGGGCACCACATCCTGCAGCTCATGCGCCCAGAAGTGTGAGCCGACCCGGCCGAAGCCGGTCTGCACCTCATCGACAATCACGAGGCCACCGGCTCGCCGCACCCGACGCGCCGCCTCGCCGAGATACCCGTCCGGATACACCACCTGGCCGCCACAGCCCGAGATCGCCTCGGCGATGAATGCCGCGGGACCGGAGCCGGACCCGCTCCTCTCTTCGATCGCCGCGATGCACTGATCGATCGAGTCGGCATATGAGAGCGCCGCCGAGTGATCGGTGCCGCGGAACGGGCCACGATAGGGGTCAGGCAGCGTGGCCACCTGGACATGCGCCACCTGCCCCGAGCCGCCCGCACGCTTGAACTTGTATGGGCTCACCTCGATCAGCGCAGACGTGTGCCCGTGGTAGCCCCAATCGAGCGTAATCATGTCGCGTCGACCGGTGACGGTGCGCGCCATCCGGAGCGCAAGCTCATTGGCTTCGGAGCCGGAACACACCATGTACACGACCGAGAGCGGACTCGGAAAGGTTCGGCCCAGCCGCTCCGCATACTCCACGAGGGTGTCGTGGAGATAGCGGGTATTGGTGTTGAGGATCGCCGCCTGTTGTGCGAGTGCCTCGACCACGTGCGGGTGCGCGTGTCCAACGTGACAAATATTGTTGACGCAATCGAGGTACGCGCGACCAGTGTGATCATGGAGCCACGTGCCGTGACCGCGCACCATCTTGAGCTTGTGGCGGTAACTGGTCGAGAGCGAGGGTCCGATGACGGCCTCGCGACGCGACAGTAGCATGGGGGGGGGCGATGCATCGACCGCGAAACTCTCCGGGGCAAGTTTCAGCACGAGGTTCGGATCCGGCGCAATCTGTCGCCACACGGGCCAGAGACTCGGATGGCCGACGCCGGGAAAATTGCCTGCGAAGCCGAGCAGGTCGGTGATGAGCTGGAAGTGAAGGTGCGGCGCCCAGCCGCCATTCACATCGTCGGCTCCGATCGATCCGATGCGTTGCCCTGCCACGACCCGCCCCCCAACCGTGAGCAGGTCGAGTGACTCCCGCGCGAGGTGGCCATACAAGGTGTGGAACAGCGGACCACCATCACCGGCCCGATGTTCCAGGATCACCGTCGGACCGTAGTCGAGTGGCATGGCGTTGTCGACGACGCTCACCACGGTCCCGGCGTAGGGCGCATGGAGCGGCGTCCCCGCAGGCACGAAGAGGTCGAGCCCCAGGTGCTGCGACCGCGGTTCGGCGGAGATCGGATCACGGAACTGCGCGGTGGTATACACATCGCGCACTTCGCCGTAATTCCCGATCGCCATCGTCGCACCAGCGGCGCCCATCCGTGCCGTGAGCCAGTCCCAGTACGCCGCGGGATCGGCACCGTACTCCATCCCGGGTGCGCCCTCGACCAGCGACACCACCATGCGACCGGCCCGCTCGAGATCGAAATCGAAGAATGAGCAGGCCTTCGGCGCGTCGCCCTCGAGCCACTGAACCACTGCATCGTGAGTGCCTACCGCAGGCAAACCGGCCGCGTGACGCGCCACCGCGGCGAGCAGCGCGGGGTTGCACCGATCAAGGCGATCAAGCAACTGCAACGCGGATGTTTGGGAGACACGCAGATAGGCGTTGTCCGGAAACTGGATCGCGCGGTGTGACGAGATGCAGACGCTGCCGATAAGCCGCATGGCAACGAGATCGAAGAGCACCTCGAGTTCGTCGGTCTCGAGTGGGAACTCCGAGACATATCCTGCAATCACGTCAGCGGCCGACGCCGCCAGATCGTCCACATCCATCAGCGCGTAGGCCAGTACCACCGCGAGCTCGTTTACCTGCCGGCCGAAGGTGAGATCCCCGAAGTCGATCATCCCCGTGACGATCGTGCCCTGCTCGTCGACGAGCAGGTTGTTGTCGTTCAGGTCCTGATGGACCACCGCACCCCGGAGCGTCGCTAGACGGGGCAGGACTCGGGAGTGATAGCGCGCAACATGGCGCCTCACCATCGCCTGATGCGCAGGATCGGCGATGTCGCGCACCCATGGTTCGAGCGCCTGCACCTCGTCGAGACTCCAGATGAAGCCGGGACGATGCGCCGCCGGATGACCGAATCCCTGTAGTGCTCGCGACAACCTCCCGACGCATTCGCCGAGGCTCTGCAACACTACTGGTGATGCATCGATGCTCGAGTAGAGGCGTCCAGGCAGATAGCTGAGCAGGCGCACAACATGTGGTGTGCCATCGTGATGCCATGTCACGCAGGCATCGCCGCTGAGCGTGCGAATCACCCGCGGTACGCCGAGCGCTGGTGCCACCGAGGCCAGGTGCGCGAAGACGGCTTCCTGCAACTGGATGAGTTGCATGTCCTCGAGCGCGTTCCCGATCTTGAGGACATACCCACCGTCGTCGCTGCTGACGTGGAAGTTCTGGTCGCGTTCGCTGACCAGTGGAGCTAGCGCACCCGTCAGACCAAAGTCGCGAGACAGGAGCGTCTCCACCTCCGCCTCGGTGAACGCGGGCTTCTGGTGGTCGAACACCGTCATGCCGGGCATCGGTGGGACCTGACTCAGAAGTTGCGCAGCATGAACCAGCGCGCCCACCAGACACCGGCGGCGGTGCCGACCGCGCTCAGCATCACGGATCCCCAGATCCCGAATACCGACCCCACCCACCACCCGATTGCACCCCCGACCGTCGAGCCGATCAGCCAGAGCAGGCGGGTCATCGTGACACCTCAGCCGGTGGCACGGCGACCGAATCGCGCTTGGGTGTCACGCTGGAGGTGTGCCCCGACTGGAACATCCAGCCATCCGGTGTGTCGACCAGCACTGCGGTGATGGCCCCGGCGAATCCGGTGCGTTGTCCGTCGGGCGCGGTGAATTTCTGTGCGAAGCCGGTGACCAACGACGCCACGCCGGGAGCAAGCGGCGTGATCACGGTGCCATCGTAGAGCAGCTCGGCGTTGGACATGAAGGGCGCCGCTTCACGGATCGCCGTCGCGATTTCGTTCCGTGAGTGGTAGCGCACCTCACCATCCTCGATCCACCGGAAGGTGCTGTCGGCGAGATAGAACTGTGCGATACTGTCGGCCTGCATCCCGCCGACCGCCGCACGGAACGCGGTGAGTCGCGTCTCGACCGAGTCGATAATTGCCGCGCGGTGCGCCGCGTCGAGAGTTGGTGCGGCCGGCGTGCATGCGGCCGCGATCACAAGCATCAATGGGTGGAGTCTCATGGGATCCCCTCGTGCAGGGTGGTGTTGTCGAGCACTTCAATCGGCGGCCCGCCGCGCAGCACGGCGGCCACGAGTGCCGCGGCCACCGTGTCGGCGTCGATCGAACGATACTGCCGTGGCGCCAATCGCCCGAGGGTGGCTCCGAGCCATTCGAGCGGACGCTTGGACGGGCGCGAGCCGATCAGAAACGCCGGACGCGCCACAATGGCACGTTCCCACCCCAATATCTCGATTGACTCCTCGAGCTCGGCCTTCTGCCGGAGGTAGATCGAACCGGCGTCGGGTGAGGCCCCGATCGAAGAGACCAAGGCGTGTCGCGTGGCACCTGCCGCGCGGGCGCGGGCGGCCACCTCAAGCGGGATCGCCACCTCGACGTGCCGGTAGGCAACAGGATCCGGTGTTTGCCGCACGGTTGTGCCGAGCGCCGAGATCACGGCATCGACGGCGAAGGCATCGGCGACAGTGTCGAGGTGATCGAAGTCGACCACACGGTAGCTGATTTTGGGCGAATGGCGCGGACCGGGATCGCGCCGGACCAGCGCCACGATCTCGTCGACGGCGTGACGGGCGGCGGCATGCTGCAACACGGCGTGGCCGACGAGACCGGTGCCACCAATGACGAGGAGTCGGGAGACGGACATCGCGGAAGTTTACTGCTACGGGATACTACCCGTCCTCAGCTACCGCCGATACCACACATCCTGCAACAGGCGATCGTGGAACAGCCGCGAGATCTTGAGTCGTCCGCTCGCACTCGGGTGGACCCCATCCCCCTGGTAGTCAGCCCGGTCGTAACAGGTGCCGGTCCCGTTGGTCATGCCGCTGGTACAGGCTGGCGCCCAGATGTAGGCGCCCCACCCGTACCACGGACCGGTCCCAGTTGCCTGCATCCCAAGCCAACTGTTCAGCGCGTGACCCTCTTCATAGCTGAGCGGTTCACCTCGGTCAGGGTGGCCGGTGAAGCCGCCGTAGCTCCGGGAACTGGTATACACGGCCAGTACCGAGGGAAATTCGGTTGCCAGGCGTGTCTTGAAGGCCGTGAGATTGGCGAGGAAGTGTTCGTAGTCACTGCCCGGAGCGGGAAAGGTTGGGAGAGCCACACCGCCTGGCGCGCTACCGAATTGGTCGGCTGCCTTGTGATAGATGACGCGCACCTGATCGGGGCGCACCCCAGCCAGCCCAAGTTTCTGGTCACGGCACGCGTCCCAGAGTTCCGCATCGAAGGCCGGGTCGATCCACTTCTCGATCGCATGGCCGCCCACCGCACAGTTCACCAGGCGCACCGCCGGATTGACCTCCGCACTCCAGCCGGCCGCGAGTTGCGCGATCCACTCGTCGCATTCCTGATTGGCATTGCTCATCCCGATGCAGACCACGCCAATCACGCCGTCGACCGGCGTCACGGTCGGCGCTCCGGTGGCGGCCAACCTCAGCGGGAGGCCCTTGTAGGTGGTTGCTGGCGCGCCGGGATGGTCGATGGCGACGGGGGTGGTCGCATCGTTCGGATCGGGCGTGGTGGCAGCGGGCTGGCCGCTGCAGCCGACCAGGAAGAGCCCGACGACGAGTCGGGCCTGAAATGGCAATACCGGCATGGTCTGCTCCGGGAGTGATATACCGGGTCGACGCGCTGGGGTGCTTTTTGTTAACGGATGGGGTGCAGCTTGACTGGTCTACAACCCGTTCAGCGACGTCGAATCGCCGTGCTCGGTCGCGTCCATCGCCGATTTCGGCACACCCTGGAACCAGCCGGTGAGGGCCTCGACCGCGACCGGACAGAGCTCGCCTGCCGCCGACATGCTGTCGAGAATGTGCATCGTCGCGTCGATCGGCATCGCCTCGCGGTAGGGGCGATCGGCAGAGAGTGCCTCACAGACATCGGCCACCGCAAGGATCCGCGAGAGGGTCGGCAGCTCGTCCGCCGCGAGACCGAGATGGTAGCCACGTCCATCGAGGCGCTCATGATGCGAGGCGGCCAGCGAGGCGATCCGCTCGAACCGGTTGACACCGCGCAGGATCTCGAACGTGTACACGGTATGGCGCCGCATCTCGGCCATTTCGTTCGGCTCGAGTGCCGTCGCCTTGTCGATCACCTGATTGCTCACGCCAAGCTTGCCGACATCGTGCAGCAGGGCAGCACGACGGATCGCCCGGATGTCCCGACGCGGCAGCCCCATTTCCTTGGCCGTCCTGGTGGCGAGGAACGCCACGTTCTGTGAGTGCCGCGCCGTGAAGTGACTCTTCGCATCGATGACCTTGGCGAACGCCTCGGCGACCGTGTCGAGGCGAAGCTCGTCGGCGTACACGATCCGTTGTTCCGGCTCGTATTCGCCCAACTCCGCTCGCGCGTCCGCGCTCTGCAGTCGACCCCAGAAGACCGCATCGTCACGGAATCGGTCGAGGCAGTTCACCAATTCCGGGTCGAACCAGCGGCCACTGCGCGCGTGCGCCACACTGTAGGCGGTGGCCACATCGAAGCCGTGCTCGAACACCTCGACCGTCTGGGCCAGACCGACGATCCGCGCCAGCAGTGGGATCGCGGCGCCGCGCAGCCCGCTCGGCACCCCGTTGCCATCCCAGTGCTCATCGACCGCGCGAATCGCATCACAGGTCGCGACCGGCATCGCGAGCATCGCCCCGATGTCCGCACCCCGATCAGCCTTGAGCCGCGCCATGTCGTGCCGCGCCACCTTCACCCTGCCGCCCTGCCGGAGCGCATGCCAACCGCGCACCATATTGGACCGGCCGACCAAGGAGTGCTTCATGGCATACCGGGTCCGATCCATCCGGTCGGTCCAATCGATCAGGCGATGGGCCTTCTTGAGGGCGCGGTCGTCGCCGCCGTAGAGCGAGCTCATCGCGGCGCTGTTGCTGCTGCAGCCCAGGTCCTTGAGTAGGAGCGCGTAGAACAGCGCGCTGGCGTCCTTCTCAGGGAGTTCCAGGATAGACGCGATCCGCATGCCGATCATGGTGGTGCGGACCGAATGCCCCATCGGCTGGCCCTCAGCCAGATCGAGCGCATAGGACATGGCGCCGACAACATCATTGAGACGAATGCCGGCGTAGGCCCCGGTGTCCTGAGGAGGTTGTGACAAGGCAAGCCGATCGGCCAGCCGCGCCGAATGGGGCGCGGCGAGGTCCGGTCCGGTCTCCGCCGTGGCGAGTGCCCGCGCGTCGATGGTCATGACCAAGGAATCGGCAAGATCGGTGCCGGTATCCCAAAGGGCCGAAAATTGCCCTAACTGTCAAGAATCTTGACAGCAACCTCCGGCTTGGACCAAACAACTCCTATGAACTGGAGACTGGTGCCCCCGCGACCGCGACTCCATCTTGCAAGCCCGATGGCCGGAACTGCTCCGGTCCACGGTCTCATTCCGTCCCGGAGCTCGTCCTGGCCGCAGTCTCCAGGCCCTTGTCCACCGTGTCCCTGGTTGAGTCTCGCCCCATCCGGGGTGAGTTCTCCGCGCTGGACCTCCTGACGGCGACGTACACCCTCTGCTCGGCGGCCGTGCTCCTGGTCCGCAGCATGATCGTCGACCAGCGGGTCACCGGGACCTCCCTGCCGTGGCTGCTCGTTGCTCACCTGCTGCTGCTGGTCCTCGTGGTGCTCGCCCGAAAGGCGCGAAATGAGGCAGCGCCGGGTCTCTCACTCATCGCAGAGTGGTACCCGCTGGTCGTCTTGATGGCCGTCTACGGCTCGATCGGCCTCCTGAATGGTCCGCTCCAGCACCTCGGTGCTTCGCTTGATCCGGTGGTGATCGGCTGGGAGGCAAAGCTCAGGGGTCCCCAACTCATCGACCGGTGGGCCGGCCATCCGGGGCCGAGGTATGTCAACTGGATCCTCGGCTTCTCGTACCTCGCGTTCTTCCCGATGGTGATCGCCGCCCCGCTCGTCTTGTGGCTTCAGGGAAAGCATGAGCACGCCCGGCGCGCGATCTTCGGCATCTCGCTCACTTTCCTCACCTGCTACCTGATCTTCCTCCTCTTCCCGGTCGCCGGGCCGTCGTATCTCATCGGATGGCCGGACACCCAGACGTCCGCCGACCTGCCGGTTCGACTCGTCCGTTCACTCAACGAGCGTGGTGATTCCTGGGGGTCGGCCTTCCCATCGAGCCATGTCGCCGGCTCCGCCACGGCTCTCGGACTCGGCATGCTCGGCTGCAAGAAGCTTGGCACGATGCTGATGCCGATCGCGATCGGGATCCTGCTCGCCGTGATCTACTTCCGGGTGCACTATGTGCTCGATGCCGTCGCCGGACTCGCTATGGCCGCGCTCAGCATCACGATCGTTCGACGATTCTGGCCGCTCGACACTCCCAGCACATGAGACAGTCGTGGCGCCTGCTGCTCGCGCTGATCGGCACGGTGTTGCTCGTCGCGATGGTCAAGGTCATCGGACCAAGCGTTGTCCTCGATGGTGTTCGGCGCGCGGGATGGGTACTGCTGCCGATCATGCTGGTGCAGTTTGCCGTGTACAGCCTCAATGCGTGGGCGTGGTGGCTGCTGTTCAATCCGACGCACGCGCGCCCAAGCTACCGCCGCACGCTCGGCATCAGCGTCACCGGCTTCGCGCTCAACTTCATCACGCCGGTGGTCAACGCCGGTGGCGAACCCTACCGCGTCGCGGCGCTCACACCAGCACTCGGCCTCAGTCGTGCCACCGGTTCGGTGCTCGGCTACGTGATGGTGCACGCCGTGAGTTCATTGCTGCTCTGGCTTGGGGCGATCATCACCACGCTGGTGTTCCTGCCGCACGCCGGCGTCGGGACGCCCGCGCTGTTTGGGGCGGCGGCACTCGTCGTGATCGCACTCGGAGTGGTCCTCTCCGGACAACGCGACGGGTTTGTGCTCAGGATCGCCGCGCTGCTCTCGAAGCTGCGGTTCCGAAAGTGGTCGGCGTGGCTCGCGACACGCCACGAGGCGTTCGCCGCGGTCGATGCCGAACTGGTGGCACTCTGGCGCGATCGCCCGAGTCGGTTGATCAGTGCCATCGCGGCCGACACCCTCGCACGTGCTGTCGGCGCCCTGGAGTTCTTCCTGATTGGGCTGGCACTCGGCATTCCGCTGGCGTTCACGACCAGCCTGGCGATGTGGGGGCTGCTGGCTCTCGCGATGAATCTCTTCTTCATCTTCCCGTGGGAACTCGGCTCACGCGAAGCGTCGATCTACGGCGTGACACATCTGGCCGGAGTGCCGATCGAGATCGCCGCGCTCGCGGTGGTGGTCGGTCGCGTGCGCGAGCTCACGTGGGCGGCGCTCGGGATGGCGGTATTGTGGCTGGAAGCGCAACGCCCCGCCTCCCGAACGTAGCGAAGGACGGCGGGTCCTATGGGGTGACACCACCCGGACCCGTGCCCACACCCGCCCCCTGACAGATGCGTGCAACTTGTTGTATCTGTGAGCAACATGCAGTCCAAGTGAACCCCCTGCGAGCACCCACACGAGGGAGGACCCGAATGGACCCCGTCTCGCCATTTGACTGGCACCGCATGTTCCTGGGGAACGAGCCGCCGATGTTCTTCCTCGAGATCATCTTTCGCGTCGCCGCGATTTACACCTTCACGGTGCTGGCGGTTCGGTTGATGGGGAAGCGAGGCAACAAGAGCTTGTCGCCCTTTGAGAGTGTCGTGATCATCGCGCTCGGCTCAGCGGCGGGGGACACCATGTTTTATCCGCAGGTCCCCCTGCTCTATGCGTTCGTGGTGATCGGGGGCGTGATTGCGCTGAATCGCATGTTCGCGTTGGCGCAGACGAACGCCAAGTCGGTGAACGCGTTCCTCGAAGGGAAGCCGTTGATCGTGATCAGGGAGGGCAAGTTGATTCCGAAGGCGCTCCGGCTGGCGCGGATGCGCCCAGACGAAGTCAAGGGCCTGTTGCGTGAACAGGGCATCGAGGACACCGGCGTCGTACGCTTTGCATTCCTGGAGCGCTCAGGAGGCCTCGGCGTGTTCCGTTTTTCGGAGGCCGATGCACGATCTGAGGAGAGCACGTATCCCGTCGACGTCCAGAACGCCCATGACGGATCGGCATGACCACAGGGTTCGGTACCGCACTGACATGCTGGCCGTGCTCGAGGAGTCCTCAACACGACAGAGCGGGCTGACAACTGTCAGCCCGCTCTATATCGCCCAGCCACCATCGACGAAGTCGGCTTTTCAGCCGTTCATCGCCTCCTGGTTGATCTTGCGTTCGGCGATCCCGGTCAACTTCTTGTCGGCAGCGCCCTCCTCATCCAAGGTGGTTTGCAGCAAGTCGGCGATCGCATTCATGCCCAACTGCCGCGCAAACGTTCGGGCGCAACCATAGCCTGCCATTTCGTAGTGCTCGACACGCTGCGCGGCGCAGATGAGTCCGGCATCCTTCACATCGTCCGGCGCGTCCTCGTGGACCATCTCCGCACCTTCCTTGATGAGCCCTTCCATCCCATTGCAATGCTGGCCGCCGGGCTCGTAGTCCAGCCCTTCGAAGATGGTCTCGAGGCGGCTGACGTGTTCGCGCGTCTCTTCGAGGTGGGCGCGAAAGGCGTTCGCGAGCTCCGCATGCTTGGCCGCCTTGGCCATCTTCGGCAATGCGTTCAGCAGTTGCGTCTCGGCGCTATACAGGTCCTTCAGCTCGTGGACCAACAACGTGTGCAAGTCAGCAATCTTCATCGACATGGGTGCTCCATTAATGGGAAGGGAAAGAATCGCTCAATGACCACAGTTGGTCAGAGTACCTTCTTGCCGGCCACGACACCCATCACGAGCATGATCACGAAGATGACGATGAAGATCGTGAAGAGAATCTTGGCGATGCCGGCCGACGCGGCGGCCACGCCGCCGAAGCCGAAGACGCCGGCCACGATGGCGAGAATGAGGAACAGGAAAGCCCAGCGCAGCATACCGACCTCCGGAAGAGTGAGTGAGGGGAAGCGCAACTCGGCCCCCTGCAGCCTTCGACGCACAGCCGCCGCCAGGATGCACAGGTCGACCTCACAGGGGCGCCGATGTGCGACTCGCCCGCCCGCGTTCGTCGCCACGGTCCCCGACTCAATGCAACCAGGAGCATGTGTTCATGACGTCCGATGCCAAGCAGGCCATCCACAGCTACGTGACCGATATGCTCGCCCTCGAGGAACACATCTCGCAGGCGTTCGAGGGCCAGATCGAGGCCCTGGAAAATCAACCGGACGCCGTATTGGCGCTCCGTGCCATGCATGGCACAATCGAGCAGCACATCTCGACGCTGCGGGGTCTCGAGGACTCTCGGCAAGCGGGACCGGCGCAGGAAGTTGGCGAGGCGCTCAAGCGGGTCGGCTCGATCGTGGCGGGGCTCGGAGCCGCCGTGATCGACATCCTTCGGCCGGGCAAGCTCGCCAAGAACCTGCGGGACGATGCCACCGCCTGCTCACTCGCCGCCACAGGTTATCTGATGCTACATACCACAGCCATCGCCCTCAATGATGCCGGCACGGCGGCGGTGGCCGAACGGCACCTCGAGGACCACGCGGGAATGATCCAGCGGCTCCATCATCTCATTCCGGCGGCCGTGTTGCAGGTCTTGACCGATGATGGCTTGACGGTCATGGAGGGCGCCGCTCCGACGTCGCTCGAGGCCTATCGTAAGGCCTGGGCGAACGCCTAGAGAATCCCAACGCGTGAGCCGTGAAAGCCCGCGGCGCACTCACACGCTGCGCGGCGGCCCCTCCAGCAGGTCTTCTTCGTCGCTCGTCTGCCGCTCGGCCTCGATTTGCTGATCTACCGCATCATCAACCGATACGTCCGCGTGGGTAACCATCCTCGCGGGCGTGGTCGATTTCTGCTCCGGTGACTCGGGCGCCGGATCCGCAACCATCCGCACCAGATACTCGGGCGAGGGCAGCGTCAGGCCGGCGGCTTCGAGCTGGTGCTTGACGACCCGGATCGCCTCACTGCGCACCCGGTCGAACTCCGCGTCGCGGCGATCCATCCACGCCAACACCCGGATCGTCACACTCGAGTCGCCGACGCCCATCACCAGGGCCTGCGGCGCCGGTTCGTTGCATACACCCGGCATCGCCAGCAAGGCGGCGATCACCACTTCCTGAGCGTGCGCCAAGTCATCGGCGGCCCCCAGCCCCAGATCGAATTCGAAGCGACGCAATGGATTGCGGCTGAAGTTGATCAGCGGGCTGCGAAAGATCAGGGCGTTCGGCAACCGGATGTGGTTCCCGTCAAGACTCATCAGGATGGTCTCGCGCGCCGTGAGTCGGAGCACCTTTCCCTCGAACTGGTCGACGCGAATCTGGTCGTTCTTCGCGAACGGTTGCCGAATCGCGAGGATCGTCCCGGCCAGGTAGTTCTCGACGATGTCCTTGAACGCGAAGCCAATCGCCAGACCGGCGAGACCCGCCGTGCCGACGATCGCGCCAACGATGGCGGTCGCGTCCAGCAGGTCGAGGGCGACAATGATGCCGAGCACCACGACCACGCCTTGGATGAACCGGCGAATCAGCCCCTGCAAGAAGGGATTCCTGGTGCGCAGGAACGACGGCCCACTCCAGCGAGCGAGCATCGAGCCGAGCCATCCGGCAATCCCGATGATCAACAGCGCCACCAGCAACAGCGGCAGCTTCGCGATCGCCCCGTAGCCCATCGCTCGGAGGCGAGCCCATGTCGGGGCGAGTTGCTCCTCGAGCGACGTCGATTCCGCGATCCGGTTGTCGACGAACACCACGCCACTCATGTCGGCCGCGAGTGCGCCCGCCTCTGTCCGGGTCACTTTGTCCAGCACCGAGCCGGTCAGCCGCACGACGCCGGCATCCACCGTCACCGTGACGCCCGTCAGCCCCGGCACCCGATCGAACACCGCCTGCAGTGCCCCCCGAATCGCCTGGTCCTGCTCGGCACGCGAGGTGGTGACAGGTTCTGGCTCCGCTGGGGCGGCCGGAAGCTGACCGGCACTGTCCTTGACAGAGAGCGACTCGGCCACGCCGACGGAGGTCGTCTGGGCCCAGCCCGCGGCCGGAACGCCCAGCAGCAAGGCGAACCCGATGATGTTGGCGAAGAGCAGGTGGCGTGGTCGCATCCTTCAAGTATGGGGCGACGGCAAGGTGATCGCCACTGTTACGCGATGATCCCACTTCACGCGAACTGGCGCGTCATGGAGGAGAGCGAGAACCATCCTCCAGCCCGGGCCCAGTGCCATGCACGACGTCATCACCTCGATGTTGCACAGGAAGGCGGGCGGGGAATCGAGCACCGGTTCCGCGTATTGGCTTCGCGCTGTAGCTTGGGAGGATGGACGAACCCTCCGCAGGCGGGATCACCCAACTGCTCGACGAGGTGCGCCAAGGGGTCCCTGGGGCCGCCGACGCCCTCGCCTCACGCGTCTACGACGAGCTCCATCGGATCGCGGTCAACGCGATGCGTCGCGAGAGCGACGGGCACACCCTGCAGCCGACCGAACTGGTCGACGAGGCCTTCATGCGCCTGGTCGGCAATCGCGACGTCACCTGGCACAATCGGTCGCAGTTCTACGCCCTTGCTGCCCAGTCCATTCGACGCATCCTGATCGATCACGCCCGGCGACGACGCCGAGTCAAGCGTGACTACGGCATACGCGTCACGCTCGACGATTCGATCGGCAAGGGGGCATCGGACTCCCTCGACCTCATTGCCCTCGATGAGGCACTCCGCCAATTGCACGACCTTTCCCCTCGTCAGGGCAAGGTCGTTGAACTCCGGTTCTTCGGCGGGCTCGGCGTCGACGAGACCGCCGAGGTGCTTGAGATCTCACCGGCAACAGTCAAGCGTGATTGGACCTTCGCCCGCGCCTTCCTCCTGCAGCAGCTCGATCCTCCCACTGCCTGAAGCGGGGCGACCCCGATGACTGAGATTCGGCTCACGGCCGACCGCCTCGAGCAGTTGCAGGGATGCTTCGAGCAGGCGCTCGACCTCGATGCCGGGCCACGTGAGGAGTACCTCACCACCGTCGCCAACATGGACGCCGATCTCGCGCACCGCGTGCGCGGTCTGTTGGTGGCGCACCACCGCACCGGTCGCAATCTCGACAGCCCCATCTCTCACGACACCCTCGTCTACCACGATCCCAGCACCGACCGCATGCTCGGGGTGAGAGTTGGCGCGTACGAGGTGGTGCGGCGGATCGGCAGCGGCGGCATGGGCACCGTCTACGAGGCCACCCGCGCCGACGATCAGTACAACAAGCGCGTCGCGATCAAGTTCCTGCGTCATCAGGCCGCGGGCGAGGAGACACTCCGGCGATTCCGGTATGAACGCCAGATCCTCGCCTCACTCGATCATGCCAACGTCGCGGCGCTCCTCGATGGCGGAATGACCGCCGACAATCAACCGTATTTCGTGATGGAGTACATCGAGGGCGAGCCGATCACCCGATGGTGCGATGCCCGCGCGCTCGGGATCACTGAGCGGCTCGACCTCTTTCAGCAAATCTGTGCCGCGGTGCAGTACGCGCACCAGAGCCTCGTGGTGCACCGCGACCTCAAGCCGGGCAACATCCTGGTCACCGACGCCGGGGCGGTCAAGTTGCTCGACTTCGGGATCGCCAAGCTGCTGCGGAGTGAGGGCAACACCGACGATGGCAGCGTGGCGCTACCCGCCACCAAGGTCGGTGCCCGCGCCTACACGCCCGAGTACGCCTCGCCCGAACAGATTCTGGGACTCCCGGTCGGCACGCGCTCCGATGTGTACGCGCTCGGTGTCGTGCTCTACGAGTTGCTGACCGGTCTGGTGCCATTCGACCTCGAAGGGAAGTCGGCCGCCGACATCGAGCGCGTCGTGGCAGAGGTCGCACCCATGCGGCCGAGCAGCGCCTTGCCGGCAACTCGCGCCGCGCAACTGTCCGAACGAACGCCGGCGGCAGCGCGCGCAAGGCTGGGTGGCGACCTCGACGCGATCGTGTTGATGGCACTCCGGAAGGAACCGGAACGGCGCTACGGGTCGGCCGAAGAATTCGCGGCGGACGTGCGACGCCACTTGCAACGTCGTCCGGTCTTGGCACGCCCGGAAGGGATGGGCTACCGGCTCGGCCGGTTGGTTCGCCGGCATCGGCTCGAGACCGCCGCGATCGCGATCGCGATGCTCTCGTTGGTGGGTGGCATGTGGGCCACATCCCGAAAGGCGACCGAGGCCGCCAGGCAGCGCGAGCGCGCCACCGAGGTCAAGAGTTTCCTGGCCACGATGCTCAACGCCGCCAACCCCTCGTCCTTCGGCCGCGATGTCCAGGTGCGCGTGGTGCTCGACTCGGCGGCGCTTCGGGTGGATAGCCTGCACGATCAACCCGGGCTGGAAGCCGAGATTCGTGAGATCATCGGCGGCACCTATCTGGCCCTTGGGGAGTTCGAGCCGGCGGAACGTCAGTTCCGGCGTGGACTGGCCGCCAACATCGCGGCGGCCCCTGACGGCGATCGCGCCACCGCGGCGGCGCTCGGGCGCTTGAGCTCGGCGATGGAGTACCAGGGCCGGTACGTCGAAGCCGATTCGGTGCTGCAGGAGTCAATGGCGCTCTACCAACGCTTCGCACCCGACGACGAGCAAATGCGTGCCACGCTCCTCGATGCCCGGGGCAATTTGATGGTGCGGTTGGGCCGCATGTCGGAGGCCGAACCGCTCCTCAAGGAAGCGCTGGCGATCGAGCTCCGGACGACGCCTGTCAACGATTCGGTGCGGGCGTTCTACTATGCCAATCTTGGCGTGGTCACCAGTGAACTCGGTCGACACCTCGAAGCCGAGTCACTCCTCATCCTCGGGGTGGCGGCGGCGAAGCGGGCCCACGGAGATGTGCATCCGTTGGTCGCATCGATCCTCTCTCCGCTGGCCACTGTGCAGGAATTTGCGGGGCGTAACGAGCAAGCGGAATCGACGTACATCGAGACATTGCAGATGCGGCGGAAGTTGCTCGGACCGGAGCACCCCGAGTACGCGTGGACGATGTTCAACTACGCCGACCACTTGTTGCGGGTGGAGCGGTATCCGGAGGCAGCCGAGTGGGCGCGCAAGGTGCTGGCGCTCCGCGGCAAGACCTTGACCGACGACCATCCCGCGGTGGCGACCGCGATGGGATTGCTCGGCCGCGCACTCGACCGCATGGACTCGCTTGAGGCGGGCGAGCGGTGGTTGCGGGAAAGCTGGCGAATTCGGCAGGAGACGTTCCCCGAAGGACACTATCTCATCGCTTCAAGCGAGAGCATACTCGGCGAACACTTTGTCCTGACCGGTGACTATGCCAAGGCGGAGAAGCATCTGCTCGCGGGAGAACGTGACTTGTTGGCGTCACGCAGCGAGGACGCACCGATCATGCAGGATTCGCGGCACCGCATCGTGAAGCTCTACGAGGCGTGGGGCAAGCCCGACGAAGCCGCGCTGTGGCGCGCGAAGTTGCATGAGTGAGGCTCCACGAAGCGCGCCCACAGGCTGAAGCCTGGGCTCGGCACTGACAGAGGCTGAAGCCTCATTGGGATCGTTGGATTCATTGGGAGCAGAGGCGGGTTTACCCGCCCTCAGTGCCGAGAAGCGGCTATCAGCCGCTGGCCAAGGTCCTCGTGTGACACCACATCGCCCTTCCCCACAGTCATGATGCGATGTCACGCTGAGCGAAGCGAAGCGGCGGCAACCGGACGTGCGCTGATCTTGGCCAGATACAGCGGAATATCATGCACCGCCGCTTCGCTTCGCTCAGCGTGACAGTGCTCGGGTTTTACGATTGAGCCCACAGGCTAAAGCCTGGGCTCGGCACTGACAGAGGCTGAAGCCTCATTGGGATCGTTGGATTCATTGGGAGCAGAGGCGGGTTTACCCGCCCTCAGTGCCGAGAAAGCCTGCCCCGCCCCAGAAGGGCGGCGGGGCGGCTATCAGCCGCTGGCCAAGCGACTGTCCTTACCCTTACTGCTCCCGTTGGAGTGCGCGCTGTTGGGTACATGC
>JBBSPX010000002.1:0-41639 GCA_038258395.1 Gemmatimonadales bacterium
CGTGTCGTCGGGTACGCCAACTCGATCCGGTCATTCGCCGCGAACGCCAGCAGCAGCTCCTCCCAGATCTTCTCCGCGCTGGAGCGCCGCTGATCGGGTCGGCAGCGGTAACGCATCGTCAAGACCACGCCACTGTCTGCCACGCTCGTGATCACGCCTGGATCCCCTTCGAGCCACACGGCGACATGGTGACCGCCCCCTGGTGGGGGAGTGCGCATCGTCTTGTCGCGTACCTGCAGTGTCTGCCGCGTGATGATCTCTTGCAGCATTTGCTTCGCCAGCTGCCAGTCGCTCTCGAACGTCACGGTCGTCGCGAGTTCGTTCCAGAGCAGCCCGGAGGCCGTGGAGTAGTTGGCCTGCGCCTTCGTGAACACCAGCCCGTTCGGGAGGTGGATCACCCGGCCCGTGTGCTGATCCGCATTGACCCAGTTGCCGATCTCGAGAATCGTGAACTGGAACAGCCGAACATCGGTGACATCGCCGAGGTACTGCTCGACCTGGATCCGATCACCGATGCGGAATGGGCGGCGCCAGAGAATGAAGAGCCAGCCGGCCAAGTTGGTCAGCGGCTGGTTGAGCGCGATGGCGAGGCCGGCCGTGACGATGCCGAAGAAGGCGCCGACCTGTGCGAGCCCATCGGACCAGGCGCGTGCCGCAAGCAACAGGCCGGTGATCACCAGGATGTAGGTGATCACCTTTCGGATCCGGAATCGGATATTGGCGTCGTCCACCTGTGGCACCGCGAACCGGAACAGCACCCACCGCACAAACATCAGCCCCAGGACGACCGCGATCGTTTCGGCCACGCGACCGCGCAGCACCGGATCAAGGTCTCGGATTCGGTCCCACAGGTCGGTCATGCCTTCATCTCCGGGATCGTGCTCGCGTCGCCCTGCCGGATCGCCATGTAAGCCGGCGAGGTGATCTCGACCCCACCCTTGGCGAAGTGGTCCTGCACAGCGGCGTGCAGCGCCGAGAGGGTGAATCGCATGCGCGCCGCATCGTGGGTGTAGGCGGAGTCGGGAGCGCGGGGGGTCGCGGGTCGGCCCTGCGCACCGAGCGGCGCGAGGAGTCCGAGGAGCGCGAGGACCAGCGGTCGGAGCATCATGGCTTGAATCTCACCCGGTAGCCGAGTTCGGCAAGTATCTTCGAGGCATCTGCCACCCGGAGCCAAGCCTGTGACGGTGTTCGACCTCATCGCTGCCCTGACCACGATCGCCGCGGTGCTCGCGTGGGCCAACTATCGCTTCGTCAAGCTGCCCATGACCATCGGCCTGATGGTGCTCTCGCTGGTCAGCTCCGTCGTGATCGTCATCGCCGGACGGCTGGGGGTGGTGCCGATCGGCGGCCTCACCGATTTCGTCCAGGCGATCAACTTCGACGACACGGTCCTCAACGGCATGCTCGGTGCCTTGCTCTTCGCGGGCGCACTGCATCTCGACAGTGCCAAGCTGATGAAGTATCGCGGCCTGATCCTGACACTCGCCACGCTGTCCGTGCTGATGACCACCGCGGTGGTCGGCATCGGCGGTTGGTATCTCTTCACCGCGCTCGGCCTCACCATTCCGCTCTCGTGGATGCTCGTGTTCGGTGCCCTGATCGCGCCCACCGATCCGATCGCGGTCGGTGCGATCCTCCGACGCGTCGGTGTCCCCAAGGAACTCGAGACCACGATTACCGGCGAATCGCTCTTCAACGATGGCGTCGGCGTCGTGTTGTTCATCCTGCTGATCGAGCTGCTCGGCGGCGAGGGGATCACCGCCGGTGTCGTCGCAAAGCTCATCGCCGTCGAGGTAATCGGTGGCCTGCTCTACGGCGCGATCCTGGGCTACATCGTTTTCCGGATGCTGCGCGCCGTCGACAACTACGCAGTGGAAATCCTCCTCACGCTCGCCCTGGTCACCGGCGGATATGCCTTTGCGCACGTGTTCCATGTCTCGGGGCCGCTCGCGATGGTGGTCGCGGGGCTGATCATCGGCACACGCGGTCGACAGTACGCGATGTCGGAGACCACGCGGCATCGGCTCGATCAATTCTGGGAGCTGGTCGACGAATTCCTGAACGCGGTGCTGTTCGTGTTGATCGGCCTCGAGGTCGTGATCCTCGACGTGAGCGACAAGGTGCCGATCGCGGCGGTGATGGCGATCCCGCTGGTGTTGGTGGCCCGCTACATCTCCGTGGTGATCCCGGTGTCGGTGTTGCCGAGCGGGCGGAGCCTGCCGCGTGGCGCGGCGGCGATCCTCACCTGGAGTGGTCTCCGCGGCGGGATCTCGGTGGCACTCGCGCTGTCGCTCCCGGCGAGTCTCTACCGTGACAAGCTGATCGCGATCACCTATGTGATCGTCTGCTTCTCGATCATCGTGCAGGGGCTCACCGTGGGAAAGGTGACGGCGAAGATTTTGGCGGGGTCCCAGCCGCGGCCGTGAGGCCGCGGTGTGGTGCGCCGAACACTGATCTGTCACGCCGAACGCAGTGAGGCGAGCGGTATATCGTAGTGGCGGAGTTGCCGGCGACACTTCGCACAGCCTCCACGACCATGAGCTAGCTTTCACATTGTTCCCATCTCCCCATTCGAAGGCACTCCACCATGTCCGATAGCGCTCCGCAGTCCGCCGCCGGGTACGCCCGCTGGCGCCCACCGTATCACTTCTTTGTGGGACCGATCCTGTTGCTCTACTTCGGGACCACGGTCTACCACCTGCGGCACGGGCTCAACTGGGGCAACGTGCTCGCGGTCCTGCTGGCGGCCGCGTTGATCGTGTTCTACTTCCAGGCGCGATTGATGGCGCTCTCGGTGCAGGACCGGGTGATCCGTCTTGAGGAGCGGCTCCGGTTGGCGCGGTTGCTGCCGGCGAGCCTGCACGGCCGAATCGACGACTTCACGGTCGAGCAACTGGTGGGGATGCGCTTCGCGTCGGACGGTGAGTTGCCAGCGCTGGCCGAGCGGGTGCTGAGCGAAGGGATCACCGACCGGAAGAAGATCGTGGCGATGATCACGACCTGGCGACCGGACCACCAGCGGGCATGAGTCCCGCGCGGGTCTTCATCCACATCGCGTTCGGTGCATGCGCCGGCCAAGCTCATCGAGGTACTGACCACGATGTCGGGGCGGTATCTCGGGACGGGCGATGGAGGTAGTAGTGAATGAGGTGGGACGGAACACGTGAAGCGTCGCTAGCGCCACCCCACGGTGTGCCGTATGCTCAGCTGTCTCCTTCCCCCGAGGCTGCACCGTGAACCGACTCCTTCCTCTTGCCGTTGTCATCCTCGCGTGCTCCTTCGGAGCGGCGTGCGTGGCCGGACCGATGCCGCTCCCAGAGCCAGCCACGCCGACGGCGATGTCGTCGCCGGTCTGCGCCGACTCGATGCCGTTCACCGGCGACACCACGGGCGTCGGCCTGTATCCACCGCAGGCGCTCCGGATCGTGATGCCCGAGGTCTCGTTCGAACGAAGGGGCGGGACCGAGGTCACGGTCCGGCATCTCGTAAACACCGCAGGCAGGGTGGACAGCGTGGTACTCGACGGCGTCGCGCACAAGAAAGACATCGAGGCGCTGGAGAAGGCGGGCATGGCCACCAGATACGCACCGGCCTGGCGCAACGGCTGCCGACTGCGCGGGTGGTCCACCGGGAAGATGACGTTCAACAGGTAGGCGGCGACCCGCTACAATCCGACACCCTCTTTCCGCATGGAGCAATCATGGCACACGACGTGGAATTCACCGTCCCTACTCGCCCGCTCGGCCGAGCGGATGTCGAGTTTGCCGTCAACAAGGATGGCGAGCTGCTGGGCACGCTCGCGGTCTCCAACGGCTCGCTGGTCTGGTTCCCGAGGTCGACGACCAATGGTCACAAGATCGGCTGGGAGGAGTTCGACCAGCTGATGAAGGAGCAGACGACGCGGATCGAGCGGCGGTGAGGGGGGGGACTCACCGCCCTGCAACCACCTCGGCCGGCGCTGAGTCCGTCACGATCACCTGCACCGTGGCAACCGCGGTGAAGGTCGGATCCTCATACCGCGGACGATCATCGGGACAGAGAAGTCGGGTGCCGTCAATCCGTCCTCCACCCCAGGCATGTCTCAGCACACTGTCGGGAACCTGGAGCAGGTCATTGCCATCGTCCCAGACCGCAGTGAGGCACGCCCAGTTCGTCCGCGAGAAGATCCACTGGGCCGCCGGTTCCGCCGCCTGCGCCCAGACCAGCCAGTAGGAGCCCGGCGCGGTGGGCGCCGTCATCTCGATCATGGCGCCGAGCGTTCCGGCCGTGGCCCCGGTGATGAGACTCGAGACGCTTGCGGTGTCGCGGGCGGTGGTCGGGAAAGTCGAACTCCGTGCAGCGAACCAGAGGACGGGAATCGTGGGCGTATCGTAGCGCAGGACGACCCGTCCCGAGATCCGCTCCCCAGGTGCGACGCGGATGGTCGGCTTGTCGCGCCCGAGTTCCTGCCCATTGACGATACCGCTGTGGATCGACAGCGCGTGGTGGTCATACCCGCGTGCCAACACGAGTGGCTTGGTCGCCAGCTTGCCGACACCGAAGCTCGCCACCAGCGAATCGTATCCGCTCGGCGCCCAGAGCTGGAACGCCGACGCGATGACGCTACCATCGGTGACCACCATCGCGTCGGAGCGGGAGACGGAATCCAACCCAAGCACACTCGTCAGGTGGAGTGGCTGGCCGTCGAGCTTGGTGGAGACCTCACCGCGTCGGTTCCGGACCGTGAGCAGCGCACTCACCTCATTCCAGATGGCGGGATGATCGGTGTCCCTCGGGAACATCGCCGGCGTGTTCTCGAGTCGGAGTGACGCGGGCTGATCCATCCACCAGGACCACGCTTCTGCTCCGCCAAGCAGGACCGTGACCAGCGCCGCGACCGCGGCCACACGAGCGAGTGGGCCGTGCGTCCACGGTAGTCCGCGCCGCAAGGCCGGGAGTTTCGCCTGCGCTCCTGCACTCGCGGCGAACTGCTTGAGGAGATGTTCGGCACGCCCCGTCACGCGCTGCTCACGCTGGTGGGCGATCCACCGGCGCGCCAGATCCGGGAACAGCGTGTCATCGTTGGCGTCCACGGCGTGGCCGAGCGCCCGGATGAGTGCCCTCCCCCGCTCGGGGCCATCGACTCGGGCCAAGGCGCCGGCGATGGTGCGATGCAGTGCGGTGCGGCGATCATCGGGCAGCTCGCCGAGCGCGGCCTCCGCATAGCGATCGTGGCTCGCCTCCCATCCCTGCGCGCCCTCGCGCACCAGCCCGGCGAGTTCGAGCGTCTCGAGCGATTGTGTCACGTCGATGCTCGAGGGGACGAACTGTGCGATCAGGGCCCGAGGGACCGGATGGCCGGCGATGGCGATCGATTCCAGAATGCGGCGGGATCCATCCGGGAGTCCCAGCACACGCTGGCGGACTGGCGCCCGGCCTTGCAGTGCGGCGGCCACCGCGGTTCGATCTCGTATTGCGAGCACCTCTCCACGCAAGACGATCGCTCCGATCGATTGGAGCGTGCGCAGCGCCTCGAGCAGGAGCAACGGCGTCCCGGCTGTGGAGTCGGCGAGTTGACCGACCAACCAGGCCTCGTCCGACTCCGGCACGTCCCCCAGTTGTGCCAGCAAGTCGGTGATGCCCTCGCAGTCGAGCGCCGTCAGCACGATGTGCCCACTCGGAACACCCGGAAGGCCACCGGACTGCCTGCTGGTGGTCACCACCAGGAGGGGGGCGCCTTCGAGTCGTGCGACGACGATCCCGAGGATCTCGAGTGACGCCGGATCGGCCCAGTGGAGATCGTCGAGCATCACGGCGATCGGCTGTTCGTCCATGAGGGTACGGACGAGGTCGGTGGTACACGACAGCAGCTGGTGCGAGTCTGGTGTCCCCTCGTGTGGTGCCGGTGCTCCCGGGAACACGCTCTGCAGAGTGGGGACGATGCGGACGAGTGTGGCCGCGGTGCTCTGGTCGATCCCCGCCGCGCCTGACAGTCGGGCCAGCTGATCGAGCGTGGCCGCGAGGAAACTGAACGGGTAGTGACGTCCACCAGAGACGGCGCGGCAGACCGCCACCGGGGCCGGTAGATCGGTGAGGCGCTCGACCAGCGCTTGGAGCAGGCGCGACTTGCCGATGCCGGCTTCGCCCTCGATGTGCACCAGCGTCCGCTGACCGGCGGTCGCGTGCTGCCACGCGCCGAGGAGCCGGGTGAACTCGCTGGTCCGACCCACCAGATCGGGGTGGGCGAGTGGATCGTGTGCCTGGTGTGCGGCGCCATTGGAGCGGTGTCGGACCCAACGATCGATCAGGTCGACCGTGGCCCGTTGGGGCTGTATGCCGCGAGTGGTGAGTGCGTGCTGGAGCGCCTCGACCTCGTGGCGAGCGGCGCGGCTGTTGCCGGCCTGCACGTGGGCGCCGACCAGGAGTCGCCAGAAGGGTTGGTGATGAGGATCGAGTTCGCGGGTCTGGATGGACTGGGCGATCGCTGCCTCGTGGTCACCGCGGTCGAGTGCGGCTCCGATTGCGGTCTCGGAACTGCTCCGCCACATCCGATGCAGGCGTTCGGCCTCCTCGTCGCGCCACTCCTCGAAGCGTGCACCACCAGGGATTGCGAGGCCCGAGAGGAACCGTCCCTGATAGAGGTCGGCCACGCGGTCGGTGTTGCCGACGCGGAAAGCTTCGAGGAACTCGTTACGGTCCGATCCGACGCCCGGCTTGAGGCGGATCAGATCGGCATTGGACTCGAGCTGTTCCGCTCCCAGCACGCGGCGCAGGCTGTGGAGCGTCTGTCGGAGTGCGTGGCGGCCGCGATCGGGGGGGAGGTTTGCCCAGAGCAGATCGAGCAATTGATCTCGGGTCGCTTCGCCGCCGTTGGCTTGAAGGTAGATGAGCAGCGCGAGTGGCTTGCCGGCGGGGAGGAGTGCCGTGCCGCCCGGGGCATCGAGGAGTTGGAAGGCGCCGAAGGTGGTGAGGTACATGACGTCCGATGGGTCAGCGGGGTGGGAGGACCGCACAAGTGTATGCGTTGCGCGACAGCTGGGGAAGGAATCACAGAAAGCTCGCGTCCACGGAATACCATGGTGGGCAAGCGTTTGACGACCCCTGACGCCGGATGACACGATCGGAACCGCACTTGCGGACCGGTGGCGCCGTGCAAGCATTCCCCGGCTTTCGCCCCCTGCTCCGTGTGCTGGTCCGGAGGTCGGCGGGCGTGTGATGACCTGAGTGGTGCGCCCCCGGCCATGAACCTCGGCATCACACGACCTGTCGGCGGGCCAGGACTCAGCAGAGGTCCTGGCCCCGTCCGCTCTGGTCCCAGTGTCACACCCCATTCGCAGATTTTTCGGGCCTGACGCGGCAGACTCTACCGTGCAGGATGCCGGGTTCGGGCGACATCTGCGAGCGCGCGAGAGTACGGCAAGTCGTTATCCGGCAACCGGTTGTCGCCGAATGACACCGATTGAATGTGATGGCACAGCGTTCGCATAATCATTTGGCAAGGTATTCCCTTCCCCCCCCGCAATTCAGGAGCAGCTGCATGCGCTCACGCCTGATCGGATTCACCCTCGCACTCACGACCCTCGCCCCCCTGACCGCGACGGCGCAGAATGCTCAGACTCGGAGCGGCTTCTGGTTCAACGTCGGACTCGGTTATGGCTCGCTCGGCTGCCAGGATTGTACGAGTCGTGAGGGTGGCCTGA
This sequence comes from Gemmatimonadales bacterium, assembly GCA_038258395.1. Lineage (GTDB taxonomy): Bacteria > Gemmatimonadota > Gemmatimonadetes > Gemmatimonadales > GWC2-71-9 > Palsa-1233. Next base: position 7,680 of record JBBSPX010000002.1, read on the forward strand.
GTGGCCAGCTCTCGCTCGGTGGAACGCTGAGCCGGCATGTCTATCTCGGTGTCGGCACCAGCGGATGGACCAAGTCGGAGGACGGCGTCACGCTCTCGGTGGGCGCCCTGACCGCGCTGGTTCGCGTCTACCCCTCATCGACCGGTGGGTTCTTCCTGACGGGTGGGCTGGGTGTCGGCCGTGTCGACCTCTCGATCGACGGACTTGGGACCGGCGGCGAAAGCGGCACCGCGGCACTGCTGGGGATCGGCTACGACTTCAGGGTCGGCCGGAACGTGAGCCTGACGCCGTATTGGAACGGCTTCGCCGTGAGTCACGATGTGGGCGACGCGAATGTCGGTCAGCTCGGGCTCAGTGTGACGGTTCATTAGTGGTGATGCGGCGGTCGTGATTTTGGAGGAGGGTGTTCTGACGGGGTGTCCGCATACGACCGGAATAGTCCGATCGGTGATCAAGGAGTGGGCGGGGAGGACCAAGGAGGCGATGTGACGAGTAGGGTGCTGCATCTATGCTCCGTATCCTTTATTTGGTGGCCTTGGCCTGAATCCTCTACGATTACCGCACTATGGCTCTTGTGGATTCCACTGCAAGCAAAGGCTTCGCTGAGTCAAGACTGGCAGCCACCGGCAGCACCTTTCCCTCCGCTGGTATAACGGAGTTGCCAAACAATCCCCCAGTCCATTGGGAGGGTCTCGCACGATGAGCCGAATCCAACTCATCCCACCAGCAGCGTCCTTGATGGGATCGATGCGCGGTGTGGGCTACGACGCCAAAACTGCAGTCGCAGATCTCATTGACAATTCGATCTCAGCCGATGCGCGAATTGTTTGGCTCAGCTTCAACTGGGCCGGGGCAGGTTCCACGGTTGGTATCCTTGATGACGGGCACGGCATGAGTCCCGAGGAGCTCGAGAGGGCGATGACCCTCGGGAGTTCTCACCCGAAGAAGAAGCGGGATGCTGGTGATCTTGGGCGCTTTGGATTGGGTCTCAAGACTGCGTCTCTATCTCAGTGCAAACGCTTCATGGTCGCAACCAAGAGAGAGGGGCAGCCGATCGTCCTGATGGTTTGGGACTTGGATGTAGTCGAAGCGACCAACGATTGGGTCGTCGAGTCGACCTGCAGAGAAGCAGAGCGCAGTGCGCTTGAGCGCCTTGAGGGGCTGCATCACGGCACCTTGGTGCTTTGGAGCAATTTGGATCGGTTGCTAGGTGAAGAACTGACTGAAGACGCGGGGTTGGTGCGAGACTTTCAGCGCATTGCAAGTGAGGTGGAGACACATCTGGAGATGACTTTCCATCGCTTCCTTGAGGGGCCGTCCCCAAGTCTCCGACTGTATATCAACGGAACTGACGACGAGTTTCGCGTCAAATCCTGGGATCCGTTCTATCAGCGCAATCCCGCTACTCAGCAGCTCCCGACCGCAAGACGGGGCACACGCGGAGGGCAGATCGAGCTCCAAGGGTATGTGTTACCACACAAGGATCGGGTCCCTTCGAGCGAAGCAGAAATGGCGTCCGGACCGAACGGGTGGATCGGGCAACAAGGATTCTATGTCTATCGGAACCGACGCCTCTTAGTGGCTGGTTCGTGGCTGGGGCTCGGGCGCCCTCGGCGGTGGGGCCGTGACGAGCAACACAAGCTTGCGAGGATCCGTCTCGATTTACCCAATTCAATGGACGCTACGTGGGCGCTCAACATCACAAAATCCACGGCAAAGCCCCCTCCCGCGCTCCGCGAATGGCTCACACGGATGGCGGAACAAGTCAGAGACCCCGCCCGCGAGGTTTTTGTTCACCGGGGACAACGGGCCACTCCTGGCCCGAAGGCCACCTACCACCCGCTCTGGTTGGCAGGTAGCGGCATGGCGCCGGTCTACTACATCAATCGGGACCATCCAACCGTGAAGGCGTTCATTGACGGAAGCGGTACCATTGGGATTCGTGCCCTATTGACGTTGTTGGAGTCTACTGTGCCGGTCCATCGGATCTGGCTCGACGTCTCCGACAAGCCCGAGGCTCCTCGCCCAGCCTCGACACAAGTAGCGGAAAAGGACATTCTCGCCCTTGCGCGAGACTTGGTGCGAAGCCTGATGGGTCAGGCAACGATCTCGCGAGAGCGCGCGGTGGCACAACTTCGGTCGATTGAGCCGTTTGACCAGTTTCCCCATATCCTCGCCGAGTTGGAGTCAGAATGAGATTGAGCCCAGAAGCGTTCCCCCTCCTCAACGTCGTCCGCATCTTCCTTTCCGGGGAGGCACGCGACGGAACTCTTCTCGACCGTCAGCACATCACCCAGACGGTAGAACGATTTGCTCCGATCGCCGGTCCCGGGCTGGATGCCCGCGACCTCGATGTGGTGATCAGTGAGCTGGAGAAGAGCTTCAATGTGTGGTCCGGTCGAGCTGGGGCTTTGCTGGGGAATGATCCGGGCTATCAAGCTTGGTTGCCGGGCCGCAAGAGCGACGTGGATTGGCGGTTTTGGAATCGATACCGCCTGTTCATAGCCGGGAAGTTCCCACCACGAGTTGTGGAGGAAATGGACAGCGTCACCGACGAGGTACTCGGCTATCTCGAAAATCCCGATCGAGTTGGAGCATGGCGCCGACATGGCTTGGTTGTCGGCCACGTCCAATCAGGGAAGACCGCGAATTATACTGGACTGATCTGCAAGGCAGCCGATGCGGGATATAAAGTCATCGTCGTACTGGCAGGAATTCACAACAGTCTACGCTCCCAGACACAAATCCGACTAGACGAGGGCTTTCTCGGATATGCTCGGCCGTTTGACGGGAGCACAGCGCACGGAACGCCTGTCGGTGTTGGGCTCATCGATCCCAGTGTGATTGCGGATACGGTGACCACACGTGACGACCGGGGAGACTTCAGCGCACCCAAAGCACAGGGGTTCCAGATTCACGCCGGAGGGAACGTACTCTTGTTCGTCGTGAAGAAGAACGCTTCCGTGCTCAAGAATCTCCTCACGTGGGCTGAACTCAACGCGAAAACGACGACAGCGTCCGGTAGAAGGGTTGTCTCAGACGTTCCCCTGCTCGTAATCGATGATGAGGCAGATCAGGCTTCGATTGACACCAATCACCAAGTGTTTGACGAACACGGGTGCCCCGATCCTGACCATGACCCCAAGCCTATCAACAAGCTCATCCGCAGTGTTCTGCAACGATTCGAAAAGGCTGCATACATCGGGTACACGGCAACTCCGTTTGCGAACGTATTCATTCACCATCGCGGTGAGACCGACAAGCTCGGGCCCGATCTGTTTCCAAAACACTTCATTGTCAACCTCGCTGCTTCGACAGACTATTTCGGGCCCGCCAAGGTGTTCGGCTTTGCAGAATCGATGTTGCCAACCCATGGAACTGTCCCGAGTCGCCTCCGATTCATCTCGGATGCGGAAGAGTGGTCACCACCATCCCACAAGAGCAGCTTGGTGCCGCGCTATAGGGGCAAGGACGGACTGCCACCATCCCTGCAGAAGGCGATCAGATCATTCATCCTCTCCTCTGCCGCTCGCCGGGCGCGCGGTCAAGAGCGAACTCACAAGTCGATGCTGGTCCACGTCACGCGATTCACGGATGTTCAGCGAATCGTGCATCGCCAAGTGCACAGATTTGTCGAGGAATTGCGCAATAGGTGGCGGAGCCGGTCGACGACCGCCGGAGAGACTGTGTTGGAGGACTTCCGGACTATGTGGCAACATGATTTTGTCGCGACCTCACGTGCTCACGGCGGAAATGTGCCAAGCTGGGATCTTGTCGAACCCCACATTTGGCCGATTCTTGAAGTGGTAAAAGTGAACTTGATCAATGCGAAAGCCAGCGATGCGCTGATCTACCAGGAGCACTCCAGGGATGGACTGCACGTCATCGCCATCGGCGGCGACAAGTTGTCGCGGGGCTTGACGCTCGAAGGGCTAAGTGTCAGTTTTTTCCTACGTGCTTCACGCATGTATGACACCCTGATGCAAATGGGGCGGTGGTTCGGTTACCGCCCTGGGTACGAAGACCTCTGTCGCCTCTACCTCTCCGAAGAGCTCTCAAACTGGTACACCCACATCGTGGAGGCGTCCGAGGAATTGCGTGCAGAATTCGATCGGATGGTCCTCGAAAATGGCACACCGGAGGATTACGGATTTCGTGTTCGTACCCATCCCGTGTTGGCAATAACTGGGAAACTCCGCCCAGGGCTCAGGGAGATCACAACGTCGCTGAGTGCAACCCCATTCGAGCCGACAATTCTCCGCGAGGACCGGGTGCTCGAAAACTGGGACTCCACCCTCGCCTTTCTGGGTTCCATCAGCGCAGCGCCGACGGTAGGTTTCCAGGCTGACGATTCAGGGGCAGAGGAACGGCGAGGTTCATGGCCTGGATCGGTCCTCTGGAGGGATGTCCCTGGGAGCCGCGTACTTGAATTCCTGAGGCGCTACAGCTTTGCGGACCAAGATCTCACTCGAACGCCATCGAGCGTTGTCCGAGACTACATCACTCAACGGATCGGTGAAGGTGAACTGACAGCATGGACTGTTGTACTCCTCGGCAAGCTCGACCCAGATGACAAGAACCCGTCAGTGCCGTACGGTATTGACGCCGTGCCGGACGGATTCCAGACTCTCTTTCGGAAGTACCACGGTACGATGCGAGCCGACCGGTACGTTGTGAAGCGAACTGGCAGCCCGAAGGACGAGGCCATCGACCTGACTCCTACGGAATGGAAGCAAGTGGTTGAGCAGCGGAGTCGACTGTCCAAGTCCGTGGACGACGCCAAAGAGTACCGACTTGGCCGTCTTATTCGCCAAGCCCGCCCCGCGAGCCGTGCTCTCCTCATCCTCTATGCTCTGACGCCGTCGGAGAAGAAGCTGCCGAATGGGGTGGCAGTGCCAATGATCGCGCCATACATCAGTTTCCCGTATTCGAAAGCGGCATCCCCTATTACCTACAAACTGACAGCTCTTTACTGGGAGCAAGAATTGAGTGGGTCGGAATGACGGAGGCTACTGAGGTCTTCCGCGAACTCCTTTCCTCGATGCCGGATGCTGCTGGGCGTGGCTACCGTGCCTTTGGTGGGCCGGACGGGATGACGGCTGTGGCGTTCATTGACGGAGCGACCAAGCGGCCCGGCCTTGAACTCAAGTTCCGTACGAAGTCCATACCTCGAGATTTTCAGATCCCCCTGATGCGCGGGGCGCTGGTCTCCCGCAGCCTCCAACCGTCGGGGGCAGATGCGGTCACAAGCTTCGAGATTATGGCCGCAGGAAGCGAGCACGCCGAAGTCTTTACCGAATTGGCAAGCCGACTGATCGCGGACTGCTGTGCGGCCCAATCGTCCGGCGTGGCGCTACAGACAGTTTCGCGTCGATTGTCAGCATGGGTGCGATTCTTCAGTACTCGGGGGCCGGACGGCTTGTCGCGTACTGCAGAGCTGGGTCTCGTGGGTGAATTGCTTTGCCTCAAGGCGATAGCTCCCCACACGGGCCTCCCCGCTGCGGTGCTCGCGTGGCAGGGGCCCAGTGGTGGCCCACATGATTTTGTTCTTCACGGCGGTGGAGTGGAAGCGAAGTTGACTACATCAAGTGCCCCGGAGGTCATTCACATCTCTTCGGTCCGCCAACTTGATGAGTCCGTCTTGGACTTCTTGCTGCTCTTCGTTGTATTGGCCCAAGAGGTGCCTGAAGGCGTCTCGCTATCCAGACTTGTTGCGGAACTCCGCCAAGAGCTATCGGGGCGGGATCCAGCCGCGCGAAGTCACTTCGAGGATCAGCTCGTGTCGGCTGGCTGCACGGACAGCGACCTCCAGAAGGCATGTCGTGCGCTGCACTTCCACCGCCAAGAGTTCCTCCGCGTTGGTGGCGATTTTCCGCGAATTCTTCCGGGCGAAATTCGCACGGGCGTCGGGTCCGTTCGCTATGACATTAGCTGGGGGGTCATTGCCCCCTATCGACTGGAAGGTGACCAATTGGAGACTCTTCTCAATGGATGATTCCGTTGCCGCATGCCGAGACTTTGCCGAACAGCTGAACACGGAAGTTCGTGAGCGGGCAGCCTTGGGGGAGCCCTATTCCACGGAACTCGAATGCTTCGCGAGCAACGTCCTGACGCTGTTCGAAGAGGCAGGCGTTGTGGAGGATCCTGAGGTGTGCGTGCGTGGCGGGACACTTGGACGGGCCAAGTGGGAAATCGCAGGATGGGCCTTCCCGCCTTCGGAGGAGGAAGATCTCTCCCAATTGTCAGTGCTCGCCGTGCTCTTCCATGACGACCCCGAGATGCCGCCAGCATCTGGTGCGGAGCTCCGGCGACGGGGAGAGCTCGGGGTTCACTTCATCCGTGAAATGCTGGCCGGCCGAGCGGACGAGCTGGAGCCTGCGGCCGATGCCGCAGCTCTTGGTCGCATTATCCATGAACGACGGCACGCTCTGACACGTGTGCAGATTCATCTTGCTACCGACGGAATGACTCAGAGGCTTCGCGAAATTGAACCGGTGGATATCGATGGCGTTCAGGTCACCTGCAGCATCTGGGATATTGAGCGGCTGAGCCGGCTTGGTGATGCCTGGCAGGAAGATATCGAAATTGATGTTCCTTCCATGCTCGATGGGCAGGGGTTGCCGTGTTTGCGCGTGCCGGAAGAGGACCCCCACTACGACGCGTACCTGTGCGTTGTACCTGGGGTCTTGCTGTACAAGGCCTATGAGCAGTATGGGCAGCGGCTCTTGGAGCTGAACGTCAGGTCCTTCTTGTCAGGTACAAATAAGGTCAACAAGGGGATCCGTGAGACAATCCGAACCACTCCAGAACGATTCTTCCCCTACAATAATGGACTTGCTTTGACGGCCCGGAGCGTCGAGCTGCGGCAGACTGCCACAGGCCACTCAGAAATCACCCGGATCGTCGGGTTGCAGGTTGTCAACGGCGGCCAAACCACCGTCTCTATCCATCGGGCGTGGAAGCTGGACAAGATGGAGGCGAATGTCAGGCAAGTCTTTGTACAGGGCAAGTTGACCGTCATTACCACGGCCGAGGGTGATGGTGAAGGATTTGTGGAGATGGTTCGGAGCATCTCAAAGTTCGCCAACAGCCAGAGCGCTGTGCGGGCAGACGACCTAGAGGCCAACCAACCTTGGCATATTCTGTTCGAGAAGTTGTCTCGGGCTGTATGGACCCCAGACGCTCAGTCACACTGGTTCTACGAGCGGGCCCGGGGATCCTATTCAGTTGCCAAGGCAAAGGATGCAACAACACACGCTCAGAAGGCTGCCTTCGACAGGTTGTGGCCGCGGAGACAACTCATTACGAAAGTAGATCTCGCCAAAGCGGTAAATGCATGGAATCAGCAGCCACAAACGGTCAGCCTAGGTAGCCAGAAGAACTTCAAGGCGTTTATGCACCAGCTTGGAACCCAGGTGCACACACCAAGGCTGGATGAGGACCTGTTCAAGCACATCATCGGACAGGTGATCGTCCTTCGCGAAGCAACAAAGTTGGTGCGCGACTTGAAGAACAGCATCCCGGCCTTCCGTGCGAACGTAGTCGCCTATTTGGTCAGCTATTTGTCGTTCCGGCTTCCGAATGGGCTCGATTTCAAGCGTATTTGGGAGCAACAGGAAATGCCGTCGGCGGTCCGCGACACACTGAGCGCCTGGGCAGAGCCAATCTACGATACGATGGTTGTGTCTGCCGGGGGGCGCAATCTGTCGGAGTGGTCGAAGAAGGACGGGTGCTGGGAGGCGGTGAAGCACCTCGATCTCAGCCCAACGAGCGACCTCGACCGGCACGCCGCCACCGATGGAACGGGAAAGGCAGTCGGCTTGGTAGATGCGGCTGAGGCGGGGGAGATCTCCGAGTGCACCTCACTGACACTCGAAGAGTGGGACAGTCTGCTAAAGTGGGGCCATGAAGCTGAAAACTTGCACTGGAAAGTTCAGGGGATCATCAACACACTGCGTTCCTACGCTCTCCAAGGATGGAAGAAGCCACCGAGTGTCAAGCAGGCACGCAGCGCAGCAAAGGCGATTCGGAGCTGGAAGGAGGATGTCGGAACGGGCTCGCCCTAGTGTAGCAAATCCCTCCTGTATATGGCCGCCGAGATGAGACTGCACTGCACCACGATCGCCCGCATCAGGCCAGCACACGGCCTGCAACCGCATCGTGTCACGTCCTTCACGCTCTCGCGCGACCCCCACTTCGTCGCCAAGCTGGGTGATGTCGTCGGCTTGTACGTCAATCCAGCAGCGCGGGTGGTGATCCTTTCGTTCGAAGAGAAAAGCCAGATCCAAGCGCTTGATCAGACCCCGGCGGGCCTCCCGCTCGAGCGCGGCAAGTGGGCAGCATCAGCGTCACACGCGGCAAAGGTAGCTTGCGCCCCACCTCTTCCTGACTTAAAGTCATCCATATGTCCCTCCGAACAGAAGCCGAAATCACCCCAGCAGCTCGCCTTCGGGCCTTGCGCGTCGATCTCGGGCTCACTCAAGCCCAAGCCGCGGAACTTGTCGACTATTCCGAACGCCAGATTGCACGCTGGGAATCGGGGGAGGCACCAGTTCGTTCCGTCGTGCTGACAGCCTTGGAGTCGCATCGTGACCGAACTCGGGACGAGGAATCGAACTTCACCTTCATCGACCTCTTCGCCGGGATCGGCGGATTTCACCTCGGCTTCAAGAGTGCGGGCGGACGCTGTGTTTTTACCTCCGAGTGGGACAAGTTCTCGACGATAACGTACAAGCGTAATTTTCCTGGACACCGCATCCACGGAGACATCCGTACCGTCGAGGCGACCGACATCCCGGACCACGATGTGCTTCTTGCAGGCTTCCCGTGCCAGCCGTTCAGCATAGCCGGTGTGTCCAAGAAGAACTCACTTGGTCGGAAGCATGGCTTCGAGTGCGACACACAAGGCACCCTCTTCTTTGACATCGAACGCATCATCGCGGAGAAGCAACCTCGCGCGTTCGTGCTCGAGAACGTGAAGAACCTGATGTCTCACGACCGAGGCAATACATTCGCGGTGATCGTTCACACCCTCCGTGAGAAGCTCGGTTACAAGCTCTCGTGGCAAGTCCTCGACGCCCAGCACTGGGTGCCCCAACATCGGGAACGAGTCTTCCTGGTCGGCTTGCATCCTGATCTCGGAGCGAAGTTCGATTTCGACGAAGTCATCATCCCGGACGAAGGGCCCTTGCTCAGGAGCATCCTCCATCCGACCGACGGATCTGGTCCGGTTGAAGAGCCTTATACCGACAAGGCCGGAAGACCGAACAAGAAGTACGTCCTTTCCGATCACCTCTGGGGCTATCTCCAGGACTATGCATCGAAACACAAGGCGAAAGGCAACGGATTCGGGTTCGGCATGGTCACGGCGCAGGGAGTCTCACGGACCCTTTCCGCACGATATCACAAGGACGGTTCGGAGATCCTGATCAACCGTGGGCGAGGCAACCCCAGGCGCCTGACCCCTCGCGAATGCGCACGCCTGATGGGATTCGATCGGACGGGGTACGAACCCTTCAAGATCGAAGTCTCCGACACGCAGGCGTACCGCCAGTTCGGCAATGCCGTTGCTGTCCCGGTGGTGTCGGCCGTCGCCAAGGCACTCGCGCCCTACCTTCGTGGTGAACGGACCGGCCATGGTATCGAGGCGGCGATGGAGCTCGAGCTCGTCTGACGATGGCCGACATCGTCGATCGCGCGACCCGCAGTCGAATGATGAGTGGGATCCGTGGTCGGGATACCGCACCTGAATTGATCGTCCGATCACATCTTCACCGGGCCGGGCTTCGTTTCCGTCTCCACCAGAATGACTTGCCCGGTCGACCCGATCTGGTTCTGTCGCGTTGGGATACCGTGGTTCTAGTCCACGGCTGCTTCTGGCATCGTCATGCAGGTTGTCGGTACGCGACGACCCCAGCGAGCAATCGTCAGTTCTGGCAGGCAAAGTTCCAAGCGAACGTCGAACGCGATATTCGGAATCGTGCGGAACTCCGGAAGCTGGGCTGGCGGGTATTCACCGTCTGGGAGTGCCGGACCGGCACTCGAGCGCTTGATTCTCTCGTGAGAAAGATCCGTCGATGAGTGAACAGTCTGCCGAACTTCTGGAGTTCGAGCACTGGTTGCTTGAAGTCTCCGGCCCCGAGTGGCTCTGGCACGTCAAGTACCTGGCGGCAAACGACACCTGCGCGAAGTCCAATGTGCACCAGAGTGGACCGCATATCAGCAGGGCACTCATCACCACGGCTTTCCCCGCACTTACCGCTCGGGCCGAGCGGATCAAGAATCCTGACTTGATTCTGCCGACCGTCGTCGATAGCCACACGGAGTCGATGGATCTCCGACTGGTCTGGTACAACACCAAGCGAGTCGAGAGCAAGAAGAACGGTCGAGACGAGGCTCGATTGACCAGGTGGGGTGGTCAGGATTCTGCCGTGGTTCAGTCTGATGCCACCGGTTCACTGGTGGTGTTCGCATTCCGGCTGCAACCTGGCCGGGATGCTGATGCGCTTCGCGTCTGGCGATGTCGATCCATCGAGGAGGAAGACTTTCTGCTCGAACGGATCGACACCGTCGAACCCGGGCGTGGCCAGCTCATCAGTCCGACGGGTTCCTACCTCGGGCATGAGGCGGCTGGGCCATGTGCACTCACCGACGATGAGATCCCCGAAGAGTGGCGGACAGCATTCCCTCCGGGAGACGCGATCGTCCAATGGGTGATCCGGAATCGTCGTGATGCCGGTCGGCCGGTCGACAAGCGTCTGCTGTCACGGCGGGACTGTGAGTTCGAAGTGTTCCGATCCATCGAGCGGTTCCACGCCATGCCGCGAATCAAGAATGGATTCACATCAGTGGATGCCTTTGTCGAGTTCGCTGGTTCCCTCACGAATCGCCGCAAGTCGCGCAGCGGCAGGTCACTCGAACTTCAGGTCAAGCAGATTTTCGACGAGGAAGGCGTCCCCTATAGTTGGACACCAAAGACGGAGCATGGTAAGACGCCAGACTTCATCTTCCCTTCGATCGACTCATACCATGATGCATCCTGGCCCGCGGAACGACTCCGAATGCTGGCGGCCAAAACAACCTGCAAGGACCGATGGAGGCAGGTGATCAATGAGGCAGACCGGATCGGCCTCAAGCACCTGCTCACCCTACAGCAGGGCGTATCCTTCGCCCAACATTCGGAGATGCGCCAGGCAGGAGTTCGCCTCGTCGTGCCCAACGGACTGGTCAAGTCATATCCTGATGAAGTCGTCCCCGAGCTGATGTCGCTGGAGCACTTCATGGCGGACGTGCGATCGACCTGCGGTTCGAGAGATGAGATGCACTAACCCCCTACCTCCGCGGCACCAACCCCTCATGCCCCCACTCCGCGAGCGCCGCCAGGATCGGCTGCCAATCACCCGGCGCGATGTCGGGCACCGGCTCCAATCCCTTCAACCCGATCGGCTGTCCCCAGCCCTGCTCCCGGATCGCCTTCTCGAGTATCCCGAACGGCGGCAACGGCTCATCGCGCATCGACCGATGCGCACATTGGCCACAGGTGGTGCAGTAGCCGACCAGCAGTTCGTGGTCCTGTTCGGTCCCGAACTCGAGCGGATACACCCACCCGTCGCAGACCGGACACGGTCCGCCCGCGGTCGCCCCCATCCCCCAGACCCGCGTGAGCAGCCCGACCGAGAGCGGGCCGATGCCGTGCAGCGTGAACCCGCCCACGGCCACACCAGGACAGTGCTTCATCAGCTTGAACGATGACTTGTGAATGGCACCCAGCACACGCGCGTGCTGCAGCGAGACAACGTCGGTCGCGGTCCACGGCGAGTCGGTTTGTTCGAGAGACATGGCACCCTGCTTTCGATGATCAATGCCGCCCCGTCCGCGCATCCCCCATCGTGGGGCGCCACCGTGACCCTCGGGCGAGGGGTCGGTTGGCAGGTGGCCATGCGCCACCATTCCGAATGCCCGGCCCGCCGAGGCGACAACGAACCGTATGCCAAAGATAAGGGCGTCTCGGGTCAGCCCTCAACCCGGTAGACCGTCGTGTCGCCCCGATCGTAGTGCTGCATCACCCGCCAGAGATCGCCCTCGTGGACGCGATTCGTTCCCCGGAGATCGCGCTCGTTCGAGTAGATCTCGAAATACGTCCCGTCCGAGAAGACCAGGATGACCTTGGCCTTCGGCTGAAGATCGCTCTCCTGCACCACCACCGCCTCGATCGTCCGACCCGGCAACGCCTGCCAATCACCCTTCATCGTGGCTCCGTGGTTGGGGGTATGTCTCGGAGAGCTCGTACCGCGCGAGACACCACTCCGAACGGCAACTGACGGGGTCGTGCTGGGGGCGAGCGAGGAGGCCCCGCCGCACGGCGCTTCGCGCCGCGGGCGGGGAGGCGCCGAACTGGAGCCCACCATCCCGAGCGGAGCGGCGAGATCCCTCGACTCCGCGCCAGAGGCGCGTCGCTCGGGATGACGGCGCCGTAGGCGCCGTCAATCCACCGGCCGGCCGATCCCCTGATTCAGCAATCGCTGGAACCGCGGGTTCCGGTCGAGCACCCGGAACATCGGCTCAATGCGCAGGTACCCCGGCGTGATCTCCTTCCGCTCGCGCATCAGACTCTCCAGATTGTCGAGCGCGGCCTCCGTCTCACCGAGCCGCAACTGAAGCCTGATTTGCTGCTGCAACACGTAGCTGGCGATGTCTCGGCTGATGCCCGTCGTATCGGCCATCGCGCGCGAGGCCTCGCGCCGTGCCTCGGCTGTGCGCCCGGCGTACCCGAGCATCACGGCATTCAACATCCGGAGCTGGGGATCGTGGGGCGCGGAGTCGACCTGTGCGGCCCCGGCCGTGAGCGAGGAATCGGCATATGCGCGCGCCCGCGCAGTATCGCCCTGCTGCATCGCCGCTATCGCGAGCGACTGGCCCCACCATACCACGTCACCACCGAAGGCGGCGGGCGTGAGCCGGAACAACAAGGCACGCTCCGACTCGTCGAACAGATAGGCCATCTCCCCATAGCCTGCGAAGTAGGGCACCAACTCGGTCGGGGCCATCCGCTCCAGGAGCTGCCGCACGGCCGCCTTGGCACCCGGCAGGTCGTTGCTGGCAATATGCAGCTGGATCACCGATTGGAGAGTCGACATGGGGGTGAGTTCCTGGCCGACGAGTTCGTCGCCGACCGCGATCGCCTCGTCAGTTTGCCCACGTTGGGAGTAGATGTTGAACAGTCGGGACAGCACATCCGAGGAGCGAGGGTCGACCTGCCGCGCGAGTGCGAGCTTGGTAAGCGCCGCGCTGGTGTCCCCCGCCACTTTGTCGAGGTCGCTCGCCATGACCAGGGATTCCGCCCCACGCGGTTCGAGTTCCAGCGCTCTGGCTACGGCATGCCTCGCCGCAACGCTGTCCTTGGCAACGACCATGGAATAGCTGAAGGCGGTGACATAGGTAGACGCCACGTCCGGAGCCAGCTGCAGGGCCCGGTCGAGCGCCTGCTTCGCTCGCCGCGCCGCGAGGGGATCATGGCCGAAGCTTCCGTAGCGGCTGATGTTGACGCGTGCGAGCACCGACCACGCCTGCGCGAACGTGGAATCGAGCGCGACCGCCTGCTCATACAGCGCCGCCTTCTGCTGATAGCTGGCGGCGGTCCCGCGGACGATGGCCATGCCCTTCAGGTAGAGGGCGTATGCCTCCGCATTCGTCGTCGGGGCAGCGGCGAGGGCATTCGCCTCCGCCGGTGCGAGCGCGGTGCCGAGGGCGCTCGCCACACGGGTGGCCACGCGCGCCTGGACCGTGAACGGATCCGTCAGGTCGCCCGTGAACGTGTCGCGCCACGAGACCTGTCCCGTCGTGCCGTTCACCAGCTCGGCCGTCACAGAGAATCGCTTGGCGCCGTCGGGGCCAGTCGCCCAGCGCACCGTGCCCATCAGCACCTGGTCAACCCGGAGCTCGCGGGCGATATCCACCGCCGGCTTGGTGGTGCCGCGGTACTGGTCCGCACTCGACGACGCGATCACGACCAATCGGTCCACGCGCGCCAGGCGATTGCGCACCTCATCCACGATGCCGTCGGCGAAGTACACATCCGCGTCGGAGCCCTGGCTCACGAACGGAAGGATCGCGACACTTGTGGATGCCGGTGCGGTCGCTCTCCCCCCCCCGAATGCTTTCATGCCGCCGACGCCCAGGACCAGCACGACGACTGCGGCAACGGCGAACTTCCACCACGGGGTCGCTGGACGATGGGCGATGGACGATGTCGCCTGCGCGGCCGACGATCGTCCCTCGACCTCTGCCGCGATCAACGCATCGACCATCGCGCCAGCCGTCGCGTACCGATCCGCCGGCGCCTTGGCCAGCGCGGTGAGCACCGCACTATCGACCGCTGCGGGGATCGCCGCACGCGTCCGCGTGAGTGGACGCGGCTCCTCGGTGATGCTGCGCGTGATGATGGCCTGCGCCGTCGGCCCGGTGAACGGCGGCTCGCCGGCCAGCATCTCGTAGAGCACACAACCGAGCGCGTAGATGTCGGTGCGGCCGTCGAGATTGCTGTCGCCGCTCGCCTGCTCGGGACTCATGTATGCGGGCGTGCCGATCGCGAGGCCGGTACCGGTAAGCGCGCTGGCGTTCTCGGTGGCGCGCGCGATGCCAAAGTCCGACACCAACGCGTGCCCCTCGTGGATCAGGATGTTGGCCGGCTTGATGTCGCGGTGGATGATGCCGCGCTTGTGGGCGTAGGCCAGCGCCTCGGCGACTTCTCGGGTGATCTGCAGCGCCTCGCCGACCGGCAACTGCTTCTCACGGGCAATCCGCGCAGGCAACGATTCGCCCTCGACCACCGGCATGACATAGTACAGGATGCCATCGATGGCACCCGAGTCAAAGACCGGCAGGATATTCTGGTGGTTCATCCGCGCGGCGATCTCGACCTCGCGCAGGAATCGCTCAGCGCCCAATGTCGCGGCCAGCTCCGGCCGCATCACCTTGACCGCCACCTTGCGGTGGTGCTTCAAATCCTCTGCCAGATAGACCGTCGCCATGCCGCCTTCGCCCAGCACTCGCTCGATCTGGTAACTACGGCTCAGTGCCGTGCGGACTCGTGACACCTCGAACGCCCCCGTCGGCATCGTGCGCGCGGGCACGCCCGGCTCCGTGGGAGTCGGCGTACCGCAGTTGGCACAGAAGTGTGCGTCAACAGCGATCGGCTTGTGACAATGAGGACAGGAGCGGAGGTCGGCGGTCACGGGGATCCTGATGGGGTGAACCGGAAATCAATGAATCAATGGGGTCTACCGCAAGGAGGGACCAAACCGCGGCCTCATGGCCGCGACTCGGCTCGGCTCGGCTACCAGCGTCCGCTGAGAGCGGACCGAGCGCCAAGATCCCAGAGCTCAGGGCGGGTCTTACCCGCCGCCCCTGGCCGAGCCGTCGCTCTCAGCGACGAGCTCACCCTGTTCGGGACGGCTGCACGCGGCGAAGATCGTCCGGATAGCGACATCGACCTTCTCGTGAACCTCGCGCCCGGGAAGAGCCTCCTCGATCTTGCCAGGAT
The DNA here is from genome assembly GCA_038258395.1 of Gemmatimonadales bacterium. Taxonomy (GTDB): domain Bacteria; phylum Gemmatimonadota; class Gemmatimonadetes; order Gemmatimonadales; family GWC2-71-9; genus Palsa-1233. The sequence goes on from JBBSPX010000002.1 coordinate 23,221, forward strand.
GGAGATCAGCCTCGAAGAGCTCCTCCAACGACCGGTCGATGTTGTGACGCTCGGTGCGCTCACGGAACCGATGCGCAGTACCGTCTTGAGCGACGCCATCGATGTCTGACGGCCGCCTGCACAAATTGCACCCTCGTTTCCATGGCGCGAAACTGCCAGAATGCGGGACCGCCTCACGCACCATTACTGGGCGACCGACGACGACGTCGTGTGGGTCACCGCGAGTCAGGATGTGCCGGATTTAGGCCACGCCCTTCGGACACTGATCGACGATTTGAGCTGAACGCTCGGAGAAGAGAGCCTGCCTTCCGGCGTCCCCGCTCAGCCCTCAACCCGGTACACGGTGGTGTCACCGCGATCGTAGTGCTGCATCACCCGCCAGAGATCGCCCTCGTGGGCGCGATTCGTTCCCCGGAGATCGCGCTCGTTCGAGTAGATCTCGAAATACGTCCCGTCCGTGAAGACCAGGATGACCTTGGCCTTCGGCTGAAGAGTGCCCTCCTGGACCACCACCGCCTCGATCGTCCGACCCGGCAACGCCTGCCAATCGCCCTTCATGCTGACTCCGTGGTTGGGGGGTATGTGCGTGCCACAAAAGTATGGCCGCCCGGGTCCCGCCCCCTGAGCCCACGGGTGGTCCGTTCCTTCGCGCTGCTCAGGAACGGACATCACCCGGGCTCGGCACAGAGGGAGGCTGAAGCCTCCATGCTCAACGAGTCGTTGAACCAGGCGGGTTTACCCGCCCTCCCGGCCGAGCCCGGGTGATGTCCCGAACGAAGTGAGGGACCACCCGTGGGCCAGTGGGTGAGAGCCGAGATCTGTGACGCGATCTCAAGAAGCCACCAACCACTATACATGTCGCCGACAACATGTATAGATTTCCGATGGTTTCTATACATAACGCCGATCATAAGTAGGCTGACTTGAATAAAACTATCCGCCCCCTCCGCGAGCTGGACCCGCGCCGATTCGAGACCCCGACCATTCTGAGAGCATTGGTGGGAGCCTCGCGCGCGCTCGCCGAGCTCAAGGGGGTGATCGCCTCGATCCCGAATCAGCAGATCCTGCTGAACACGCTTGGGATCCAGGAGGCCAAAGACTCATCGGAGATTGAGAACATCGTGACCACCCACGATGAACTCTTCCGGGAAGCCTCACTGCTGGAGGCGAAGGGCAACCCGGCAGCGAAGGAGGTCCTCCGCTACCGCCAGGCGCTCAAGGTCGGCTTCGGCCTGATCCAACATCACGGGCTCCTGACCAACAACGATATCATCCGGATCCAGCAGGAACTCGAGGCGAACGACGCCGGCTTCAGGAAGTTGCCGGGGACGACACTCAAGAACTCCGCGGGCCGTGTCGTATACACTCCGCCGCAGGACGGGACCGAGATCAGTCGGCTGATGACCGAGCTGGAGTGCTTCGTGAATGGCGAGGTCGATTATCCGGTGGATCCGTTGATTCGGATGGCGCTGATTCATCACCAGTTCGAGAGCATCCACCCCTTCTACGACGGCAATGGTCGGACCGGCAGGATCATCAACGTGCTCTACCTGGTGAAGGAGGGGCAACTCGATCTCCCGGTGCTCTACCTGAGCCGGTTCATCGTGCAGAACAAGTCCGAGTACTACCGGCTATTGCAAGCAGTCCGGCAAGAGGACGCCTGGGAGGACTGGGTGCTGTACATGCTCCGGGCAGTCGAAGACACCGCGCTCGCCGGCGTCCAGACAGTGAAGGCGATACACTCGGCGCTTCTCGAAGTGAAGCATCAGGTGCGAGCCAACTACAAGTTCTACAGTCAGGATCTGATCAACAACATCTTCTCACACCCGTATACCAGGGTTCAACTCATCGAGGAAGAGCTTGGCGTCTCCCGGATAACTGCCACGAAATACCTCAACCAACTCGCCGATGGAGGGGTCCTCGACAAGGTGAAGGTTGGTCGCAGCAATTTCTACATCAACACGCGCCTGTTTGCAATCCTTACCGCATCGGATCAGCAATGAGAGACGACCACACGAGAGGCGGACCCAACCGCGGCCAGACCCTTCGACTTCGCTCAGGGCAGGTGGCCGCGGCTCGGCTTGTACTGGTCCTCGCAATGACGGCCGCCCCACTCACCGCCCAGAACAACGGCCTGCCCACGCAGCAGCAAGGTGCGGTGCTGGTCGAGGTGATCGCCATCCGTGGCGCAGAGTGCGAACTCCTCAAGCCCTGGCAAGCGGCAAGCCTCCGGATGCAGACCCGCGATCAGATCGCCCGCTTTGACGACTCGACCCAGGCCGCGATTCACGCCGACGTCGATGCACGCGCCAAGGCAATGACCTGCGACGACGCGGTCCTGGTACAGTGGATCACTGCCGCCGCACCCAACATGGAGCGCGAGTACCTGCCCGAGATGCTTACCGCTTACAAGGCAGTCGCCACGATGTCACCACGCCCCGCACCGTTCGACAGTGTGACCGGCCGCTCGGAGTACACCGACGTCGTGGCACGCATCGACACCAAGCTCGCGGCAATGGTGGCGGCCGGTGTCCGGTTGCCCAGCGGCATGACACTCGACGCGCTGAACACGCGTCAGGCAGGCTTCGCCACGCAGATCGGTGCGGCCATTGCGGGCACCGACACCGTCGGCCGATTCACCGCCGACCAGGCCCGGCAGATCGTGATCGATGCAGTGCGGATCGTGGAGCTGTGGCTGCACGAAGATTAGGATCGACCAGAAGGTCGATCGGTCGCGACCAATGATGCTCGCCACCATCCAGAGCGCGGGCTGACGCACGCGCCTAAGGATGCGCAGGCGCCTCAATGCGCTCGGGGGGACACGTCAACCCGGCTTGCCAGCAATACAGGAATACAGGTACCTGTCAGGAATGAAAGTCACCGCCGACATCCCAGACGAGTTGTATCGCCGCGTGAAAGCGAAGGCCGCGACGCAGGGCAGGGCAGTCCGTGAGGTGACCGAAGCGCTCTATTCCGCCTATGTCGAGACGCCGGACGCGGAATCCAGGATTCGGGAGGGCGAGGCGTGGCTTGAACGTTGGCTCGACCTCTCGCGTCGGCTGCCGGCACCGCTCGACAGCTCGACCGCACGGGACCACCTCGACCGGGCCAGGGGTCGACTGGACGCGTCATGACACCGGTCGTGGTCGATGCCTCGGTCTGGATCACGGCGGTCGATTCGGGAGACCAGGCACATGCGAGCGCCGCCGACTGTCTTTCCGCCATCGGGCGCCGACAGCTCCAGATCGTGGTACCGAGTCTCGCACGCATCGAGGTGGCCTGTGCACTCAGCCGACGGTTTGGAGATGCAGATGCATCGCGGGCACTTACCGCAACATTGTTCGATGCATCGTTCGTGTTCGAGGAGGTTGTCGATGCCACGCTCGCGAGTCGAGCCGTGGCCGTTGGTACCACCGCGAGACTCCGCGGCGCCGATGCGCTGTACGCTGCGATCGCGGAGCGCGAGACCGCACCCTTGATCACGCTCGACCGCGAACTCCTTTCACGAGGTGGAGGAGTCAGCCCCGACCAGTGGTTGGCAAGTGAGGGAGCCTGAGCCAATCCGCCGCCTTCCTGCGCGTGTCCGGTAACCCTTCTCCGGAGTGCGCCGATGTCCCGAGTTCCTTGCGTCCTTGTGGCCCTGACCCTGCTGGCCGCCTGTGGCGGTGATTCCACCGGCACCCCCTCCGATGGCGTCGCCACGGTGACGGTGACCCCCGAGAACGTGTCGATCACCAAGGGCGGCACCACGACCCTCACGGCCGTCGCCCGAGATGGCAACGGCAACGTCCTCACCGGCAAGACCTTCTCCTGGGTCTCGGGCACCTCGACCATCGCGTCGGTCTCGGCGAGTGGCGTGGTCACCGGGGTCAATCCCGGCGGACCGGCCTCGATCAGCGCAATGAGCGAAGGGATCAGTGGCTTCGCCAACGTCACCGTCACCCAGCCGATCGTTGCCAGCCTCGACCTCACGCCCGCCACCAACACGCTCACGGTCGGTCAGACAGTCCAACTCATCGCGACGCCACGTGACGCCGCGGGCAAGGCACTTCCGATCAATGTCACGATCTGGGGGACCGACAACGATCGGATTGCCTCGGTGTCGTCGACTGGGCTGGTGACCGCGGTGGGTGTGGGCGGCCCCGTCAATGTCGGCGCAGCGGTCGGGACGGTGAGCGCCGAAGTCACGGTGACGGTGACCGGACCGTAGTTGCAAGCGGCGAGAAGCGAGATGAGCTAAACCACTGACTTTCCACGCGTACTCTGGAGACCCTACTCCGGAGTACGTCCATGTTCCGTCTGCCTTCGACGCTGGTGATCCTCGCCTTCCTGAGCGCCTGCGGCGGGGATTCGACCGGTAATCCCTCCAAGTCTGTCGCCACAGTGACCGTCACCCCCTCCACGGCATCGATCGAGAAGGGGGCCACGCAGACATTCACCGCCGTGACCCGCGACGCCGATGGCAATGTCCTGACTGGCCGCACCGTGACGTGGCTCTCGACGACCCCGACCATCGCATCGGTATCGCAGAGCGGCGTGGTCACGGGTCTCAATCCCGGCGGACCGGTGGCGATCACCGCCTCCAGCGAGGGCAGGAGCGGCAGCGCCTCGATCACGGTCAATGCCACGCAGGTGGTCGTCGCGCGGGTCGACATCACTCCCGCCACCAACACCCTGGCCGTCGGCAGCACGGTGCAACTCGTCGCGACGCCGCGCGACGCCGCGGGCAACGCGCTCGCGGTCCCCGTCACCGTCTGGGCGACGAATAACGATCAGGTGGCGACCGTGGCACTGGGTGGTCTCGTGACGGCGGTCGGCGCCGGTGGGCCCGTCACCATTAGCGCACAGGCCGGCGCGGCGATCGGTCAGGCCACGGTCACCGTCACGGCACCCGTCCCGGTCACCATCGCAGCCCTCGCGCTCGGCGGCTATCATAGCTGCGCCCTGATGAGCAACGGCTCGGCCAAGTGCTGGGGCGTCAACGCCGAAGGCGAGATCGGCGACGGGACCACCGTCAACCGCCTCGTACCAACCGCGGTCACCGGCGGCGTCCAGTTTGCATCGCTCTACGCTGGGCTCAATTCCACCTGCGGCCTCGATCAGGCTGGCACGGCGTTCTGCTGGGGCCGAGGCCAGTACGGAGTTTTGGGCAACGGCAGTACCGCCGACAAGTTGGTGCCCACTGCCGTGACGTCGATCGGTCAGCCGTTCACGCGGCTCGAGTCATCGGGGTCCGGCAATGGGACCTGCGGGATCGCGCTCGCGACCACGATCTACTGCTGGGGAACCGACTCGCTGCAACTCCTGGGTGGAGGAGCGGACGTCCTCTCGCCCACGGTGCTCCCCATTGGGGCCACCCCACCAGTCGTTGACTTGTCGATCGGCACCAACTTCGGCTGCGGCCGCACGAGTGCGGGAGCGACGTGGTGCTGGGGCGTGAACCAACTGGGACAACTCGGCGACAGCGGACTGACCAGCAGGCCCGCACCCGTCCTCCTCTCCGGCGGGCACCAGTTCACCAAGGTGCAGGTCGGCACGGCCCACGGCTGCGGCCTCAAGGCCAATGGCACCATCTGGTGCTGGGGCAATGGCACATTCGGTCAGCGGGGTGATGGATTGACGACCCCATATCGCTACTCGCCGTTCCAGGTGGCGGGCATCACCGACTTCACCGATCTCACCGTCCGGGGATCGACCACCTGTGCGCTCCGTGGTGCAGGGACCGCGTGGTGCTGGGGGAACAACTTTGGTGGCCAGGTCGGCGATGGCACGAAGGTGAACCGTCTCGTGCCCGTCCAGGTCGCCGGTGGCCACCTATTCAGCAAGATCGCGCTCGGGATCACTCAAGCCTGCGGCATCAGCACCGACGGCGTCTACTGCTGGGGTGCGAACGGCGGCCAGATTGGTGACGGCACCACCACCGATCGCCTCGTGCCGACGAAGGTGATCGGACTGTAGGGCCATCCCGAGCGACACGCCGCCCGCCGGATGCGATGAGCTGTGAGCGTCCGGCGGTGTGGTGGTGGCGCCACCACCGCGTCAGTTGAACTTGTTCTGCAACTCACACACCATGTGCGCGATGATCGCATTACCCTTTTCTGTGGTGCCGGTGAACGACACCAGCCCGAGCTTGGTCGTCTTGCCCTTGGGTACCTGCTCCCCCTCGAAGGCCACACGCGTGAGGGTACCGTTGGCACCACGAGCGGCCGAATTCCGGAAGGTGAAGACGCTGTCGGAATAGAAGGTGAAGTTCATGTCGGTGCCGGACTCTGCCTTCACGTTGTCCATGGCACCGATCATCTTCAATCCGGGCCGGTCATCGAGGGAGCCGAGGTCCTCGGCGCCATGTTTCCGGGAGATCTCGCACTCACCGCTGAAGCCGTCGAACTGCACGCCGTCCACCCAGAGCGTACCGGCGCCCTCGATGAGTTCCGGTGTGGCACTGGCCATCGGTGCCGCAGGCGTCGAGTTGCCGCCTGTCTCGGTGGCCGGATCTGCGTCCGCATCGGGGGACGCACACGCGGCAACGACGCAAGCCGTCAGCAGCAGCAGAGTCTGGCGCACACGAGCAGGGGAGATTCGGAGAGGAGTCATTGGTCACCCGGAATGTGAGGAAGGTGTCGCATCATGGCACCGCGCCACGGGGAGGTCAAGGATTCGCAGCGTGCGGGGGCACGGATTCGTCGCTTTCTTTCACCATGCCGACCACCAAGCGCTCATTCCTCTCCGCCCTCACCTGCCCCACCATGGGCTGGTACGAGCAACACACCAGCGGCGGCACGCCCGCCCCGGGACTGCAATGGCGGTTCCACGAGGGACACCTGGTCCAACGGCTGGCGCGCGAGTGGCTCGGTCAGGGCACGCTTTTGCCCTCGGGCCAAACGGCGATGGCGCTCGAGCACAGCCGCGCAGCCATCGACGATCCGGCCAATACGCTCCTCTTCGAGGCGTCGTTCGCGGCCGATGGCGCGGTGGCCCGTGCCGACGCGCTGCGGCGGACTCCAGATGGCTGGGAGCTGATCGAGATCAAGGCCGGCAGCAGCCGCGACGACAACCCACTCAAGCCCGATCACATCAACGATGTCGCCTACACCTGGGCCGTGCTCTCGACCGCGGGCGTGCCACTCACCGCCGCGTCGCTCGTCATGATCAATTCCGATCACGTCGAGGGAAGTGGCAGCGAGCCGCTCACCATTCGTGATGCGACACTCGAGATCACCGAACGCGCCGCACTCTTCCGCGACAACCTCGCCGACATCGCGCAGCAACTCGCCGGCGATCGCCCAGCGCCGACGCTCATCTATGAGTGCCGCCACTGCGATCACTTTGGTGTCGACTGCTTGGGTGTCGGGATTCCCGATCCGCTGTTCGACCTGCCCGGTCTCCGCGTCCAGCGCTGGGACAAACTGATCCCGTTCGGTGAACGGATCTCCGACCTGCCCGTCGATGCCGACCTGACCGACAATCAGGCTGCGTATGCCGCGGTGCTGCGGTCGGGCGTGCCTGTGGTCGACCACGATGTGCTGAAGCGTCTCGACGAGATCGCCTACCCCATCCACTACCTCGACTTCGAGGCGATTCAGCCGGCGCTGCCGTGGTTCCAAGGCACGGGCCCGTACCAGAAGCATCCGTTCCAGTACTCACTCCATGTGCGGCCCACGGCCAATGCACCACTCGATCACCACGAGTACCTCGCTCCGGCACATGGCGACTGGCGGCGCGAGTTCGCCGAAGCACTGCTCACCACCCTCGGCGATCGCGGATCGATCCTGGTCTACTCGAGTTACGAGGCACAGGTATTGAATCAATTGGCCGCGTGGTTTCCCGACCTTGAGCCGCGCATCGACGCAGTGCGGAAGCGACTGTTCGACCTCGAGAAGGTCGTCAAGAAGGGCTACCTGCACCCCGCGTTCCGCGGCAAGAGCTCGATCAAGAAGGTCTTGCCGGTGGTCGCACCCGACTTGTCATACGACGCACTCGACGTCGCCGGTGGCGAGGATGCGATGGCGGTGTTCGGCTTCATGTATCTGGGCGAGTATCCTGAGCATGAGCACGCGCGTCACCGTGCTGCGCTGCTCGAGTACTGCAAGCTCGACACCGCGGCGATGGTGCGGGTGCATGAGGCGCTGGTTGAAGTGAGAAGTGAGAAACGAGAAGCACTGTCACCCCGAGTGCAGCGAGGGGGATGAGCCAAACCTTCGTACCATCCCCTCGGCTCCGCCGCCGGAGTCTACCCCGCCCCCGAAGGGCGGCGGGGTTCGGCGTGACAGCTCACCACCATCCAGAGCGCCTGCTGACGCAGGCGCCTAAATGCAGGCGCTTACGGCACCCGAATCGAGAGACAACTGAGTCCGCCGTCCATCTTCCGGAACTCACTCATCTCCAACGGCACCACCTTGTAGCCGAGCAACGCGACGCGAGCGGTTACGCCGGGGAACCCGGTGGGCATCAGCACGCTGCCGTTCACCGAGACGCAGTTGGCCGCGTACGCCTCGTCGTCGGGCACCACCAGCACATCAAACCCGACAAGCGCCGGATCACCGGCAACCTCCGACACGGCCACCAACTGCTTGCCGTCCAACCACGCCAGCCCACTCTTGAGATGCAGCAGGCCGGCGTCGCCGCGAATGTCGATGGTCGATGCGGTGCAGCCCTGCCCCTCGAGCCACGCGGTGAGCGCTGCCGCGCCCGCCTCGTTCGTGCGGGCGGAGAGCCCGACAAAGAAATGCGAGCCCGCCTCGCACACGTCGCCGCCGTCGAGCGTGCCGGGAGCGGTCATCGTGTCGACCGCGTCGTATATCGCCGCCAGCGCGTCATGCATTGCCGCCGTCTCGCCGCGACGGCTGGACGCACCGGGCCTGGTCAGCATGGCACCGTGCGCCGTGACCACCGCGGTGTCCTCGACGAAGGTCGAATCGGGATGCGCCCTGTCTGGTGGCAGTGTGATGATCTCGACACCGAGCCGCTTGAGTGCGGTGCAGTAGGTCGCGTGCTGCGCGCGCGCTACGACTAAGTCCGGCGCACCGAGCAGGGCGGTGGTGAGCCCACTGGCGTAGCTGTCCGCGGGTGGACAGACGATCGCGCGTGTGAAGGTGATGCCGTCGGTCATGTCGTGCCCCTCATGCGTTTCACCAGCAGGAAGACCGGCCAGCTCGCCGCGAGCAGCAGGATCGAGCGGAGTGAGTTGGTGCGGTCACTCAGGATCGACCCAACAATGAACGCGATTGACCCGAGCAGCACTAGACCAGTCGTATACGGGAATCCCGGGACGCGGAACGGTCGGGGAGTATCGGGCTCGGTGCGCCGGAGCACGAACACCGAGGTGAACGACAGGACATAGCTGGCGACGAAGAAGAAAGCCGCGAGCGCCAACACGGTGTTGAACGTCCCGCTCAGGATGAAGCCGAGCGCCAGACCGATCGAGGTCCAGTGCGCCACGGTCGGCGTGCCACCGTCGTTCACCGACGTGAACTGGTGGGGCATCAATCGGTCCTGTCCCATCGCCACTGGCACACGGGAGGTGATCATGACCATCGCGTTGACGCCGCCGAGGAGCGAGCCCAGGACCAGCAGCCGGAGGATCAGGTCGCCCTTCGCTCCGAACAACGCGGTACTCGCGGTGGCCGCGACGAACGGGTCGCCGGCCATCGCTTCGATACCGACCACGCGGAGCATCGCGATATTGAACAGCAGATAGATCGCGATCACGGTGATCACGCCGCCGATCATCGCGCGGGGAATCGAGCGACCGGCATCGACCGTCTCCTCGCCGAAGTAGATCGGGCCGGTCCAGCCATCGTAGGTGAAGATCACCGACTGCAGGGCGAGGATCACCGCGCCCGCCACCGCCACGCCGACGGGGACCGCAGTGGCGAGCGGCGCGGCATGGTCGGGGACGACCATCACCAGGGCCGCAACGCTCAGGGCCACGAACGCAAGTGCCTTGAGCGCGCTCAGCAGTTGCTGGGCGATATCACCGCTCTTGACGCCTCGCCATTGCAGCACGCCAAACGCCAGGACCACCGTGCACGCCACCACCTGCTGACGCGCGGGGAACTCCGGCAAGAGCGGTGCACTGTATTCGCCGAAGACGATCGCGATGAGGGCGATGGTGGCGGCACTTGAGAGCCAGTCGCTCCAGCCGACGACGAATCCTGGGTACGGGCCGAGCGCCCGATGCACGATCGCGTACTGTCCACCTGAGCGGCGGATCATCGCCCCCGGCTCGGCGAGCGACATCGCGCCGAGGAGCGCGTAGAGTCCGCCCACCACCCAGACGCCCAGAAAGAGGCCGGTCGACGGGAGCTGTGCCGCGATTTCGCCCGGCGTGCGGAGGATGCCGACGCTGACGGTATTGCCGACGAGGACAGCGAGGCCGAAAGCCACGCCGAGGACTTGATGGAGCTTGCCGCGGCCGGTCATGAAACGCTGAGAGGCATTGGGATCCCGGAAATTAGGATCGACCGTGAGGTCGATCGGCACGACCAATGATCGGTCGTCGTGAGGTCGATCGACGTCGGAGAGCAGAGAAGGTGCAAGCAATCATACACGCATCACGTTTCTCGCTTCTCGCTTCTCGCTTCTCGCTTCTCGCTTCTCGCTTCTCGCTTCTCGTAGGACCTACCCCGCCACCCGATCCGTCACCACTTCCGCGCGATCCTGCGCAACCCGTCCCGCCGGTACACTCGGATCGCCCCAGACCATGCGGTCGAGCGCCTCGTCCTTGTTGGGTCCGCTCACCACCCAGAGCAGTCGTCGCGCGTGGGCGAGCACCGGATAGGTGAGCGTCATCCGTCGATGGCCCTGATACGGCGCGGTCACCACGACATCATCCGTTGCCTCAAGTGCCGCATCTCCCGGCACGAGCGATGCCGTGTGTCCATCGGCGCCCAGCCCCAGATGGATGAGGTCGAGCACCGGCGGTGTTCCCGCCACACGGTGCAGCGTGTCGGCGTAGAGCGCGGCCGCATCGACCCGGTCGACGGCATCGACGGGCATCACGTGCAACTGATCGGCCGGCAGTCCGATCTTGGAGATGAGGTGCTCCTCGAGTCCGGTGAGATTGCGTGCCGCATCTCCGGCCGGTGCAACGCGCTCATCGACCTGGAACAGATGCACACGCGCCCAGGGGATCTCCAACTCGGCCAGCGCGTCAAACATCGGCAGCGGCGTCGATCCACCACTCACCGCCAGCAGGAACTCGCCACGGTGGTGCACCGCGTCCCACGCCGCGGCGGCGATGACCTGCGCGGCGTGCGCGGCCACCGCCGCCGCATCGGCGAGCACGGTGATCCGTTCCTGCGGGATCACTGCTTGCTCACCCCTTCTTCTCGTTGTGGCCACCGAACGCATGACGCAGCGCCGAGAGCAGCTTGTCGGCATAGTCCGATTCGCCTCGCGATGAGAAGCGCTGATACAGCGCCGCGCTCAACACCGGTGCCGGCACCGCCTCGTCGATTGCCGCCTTGATCGTCCAGCGTCCCTCGCCGGAGTCCGACACGCGCCCCTCGTACCCTGCCAGGTCCGGCTGCCCGTGCAACGCGCCAGCCGTGAGATCCAGTAGCCACGACGCAATCACACTGCCGCGTCGCCAGACCTCCGCGATCTCACCCACGTCGAGATCATACTGGTACAGTTCCGGCTCACGCATCGGCGTGGTCTCGGCGTCGTGTCCCACGGCGGTGGCGCCGACATTCGCATGACGCAGGATGTTGAACCCTTCGGCGTACGCGGCCATCATGCCGTACTCGATCCCGTTGTGGACCATCTTCACGAAGTGGCCGGCACCGGCGGGCCCGCAGTGCAAATACCCGTGCCCAGCGGTGCCCTTCGTGTCGTCGCGTCCCGGCGTCCCCTCCGCCGAATCGATCGGCGGCGCGAGGGCGGCGAACACCGGATCGAGGCGCTGGACCGGTTCCGGTTCGCCGCCGATCATCTGGCAGTAGCCACGCTCCAGGCCCCAGACGCCGCCACTCGTGCCGACATCGACGTAGTGCAGGCCGCGCGCCGCCAACTCCTTCGCACGCCGAATGTCGTCGACATAGTACGAGTTGCCACCGTCGATGATCGTATCGCCCTTGGCGAGCAGCGGCGCCAGCTCCGCGATGGCCGCATCGACCACGCCGGCGGGGACCATCAACCAGATCGCGCGCGGTGCCGGCAACTGGTCGACCAGTTCCTGGAGTGTGTGTGCACCGAGCGCGCCTTCAGTGACGAGTGCATCAACGGCATCGGGCATCCGATCATGCACGACGCAGGCGATGTCGGCGCGTGCGAGTCGTCGCACCATGTTGGCGCCCATCCTGCCGAGTCCGATCATGCCGAGTTTCATGGAGTGGATCCTGATGGTGAGTGATAGGGCGGTTGCCAGAGGCGGAAGCCGCCCGTGAATGCGTTGTCGTTGTCGCCCAGGAGGACATGCTCCGGCAGCTCATCGAGTCGGTCGGCGTTGCCGCCACCGATCACGATGTATTCCGGTTGCAACGCCGCACGGAGCAACTCAACGACTCGCCAGACATGTTTGGTCCACTTCTTCTCGCCGAGGCGGTCACGGCCGTCGTCGCCCAGGTACTCCTCGTAGCTCTTGTGTTTACGGTACGGCAAGTGCGCGAGTTCCATCGGCTGGATGATGTCGTCGACAATCATCGCCGAGCCGAGCCCGGTGCCGAGTCCGAGAAAGAGCATCGAGCCACCGTTGTAGCTGCCGAGTGCCTGCATGGCGGCATCATTGATGAGTCTCACGGGGCAGTCGAACGCGGTACGGAAATCGAAGGACGTCCACCCAGCCGCGAGATTGCGAGGCTCCTTCGTGATGCGGCCGCGTTGCACCACACCGGGATAGCCGATCGTCACGGCATCGTAGTGCCAGTCGCTTGTCATCTCGCGGGCAGCGATGATCATCGCGTCCGGTGTCATGTCATGGCCCGAGTCGACCTTGCGCGATTCGTGTTGGTCAGAGGCCAATACCTTCACATGACTGCCACCGACATCGATCGTGAGCACGATCATGGTGTCGCCTTCGGGTTGGCCCAGCCACCGACATCACTCGCCAGGATTTCTGCGGCATCGGGGCCCCAGCTCCCAGCCTCATACTGATGCACCGGTGTGGCGTCGCCGAGCACCGGCTCGACGATGGACCAGGCCGCCTCGACGGCATCCTGTCGCGCGAAGAGCGTTTGGTCGCCGTCCATTGCCTCGCCGAGAAGTCGTTCGTAGGCACTCATCTCATCGCAGTCGGACCGGTTGAGGAGGACCAGTTCGGTCGGCACGCCTCGCATCGAATCGCCGGGCTCCTTGATGAGTACCCCCATGGCGATGCGCAGGTCCGGATTGACGCGGAGGTGCAGATGGTTCCCGGTCCCGGGCGCGAGCGTGGTGAGTGGTGGTCGCTTGAACTCGACCACCACTTCGGTTGCGGTCACTGGCATATCCTTGCCGGCGCGGATCAGGAATGGCACGCCGTCCCAGCGCCACGAGTCGACGGTCAGCCGGAGTGCGGCGAAGGTCTCGACCGTGGAATCCTTCGCGACACCCGCTTCGTCGCGATAGCCGGCGAACTGACCGCGGATCACATCTTCCGGAGCCAACGGCCGGATCTGCCGGAACACCTTGACCAGTTCGTCGCGGATCGCCTCGTTGTAGGTGGTCGCTGGTGGTTCCATCGCCACGAAGCCGATGATCTGCATCAGGTGATTCTGGATCACGTCACGGATCGCACCGGCCTCCTCGTAGAAGCTGCCGCGTCCGTCCACTCCGAACGATTCGGCCATGGTGATCTGGACGCTCTCGATGTAGTTGCGGTTCCAGATCGGCTCGAGGAAGGTGTTGGCGAACCGGAACACCAGAAGATTTTGCACCGCCTCCTTGCCGAGGTAGTGGTCGATCCGGAAGACCGCGCGTTCGTCGAAGACCGTGTGAATCGTGTCACTCAACGCCTTGGCCGATGCGAGGTCGCGCCCGAACGGCTTCTCCACGATCACGCGGGCATCGTTGGCCGAGCCCGAGGCGCCGAGATGATCGACCACGACCGGGAAGAGACTGGGTGGAATCGCGAGATAGTGGATTGGGCGCTTGGCGTCGGCGAGTGCTTCCTTCAGCCGATCGAAGGTGCTGCGCTCGTTGTAGTCGCCGCCGACGTAGCGGAGCAGGTCACAGAGTTTCGCGCATGCGGCCTCGTCGACGCCCTCGTCGCTCGCTTCGAGCGACTCGCGGGCGCGATCGCGCAGCTTGTCGAGCGACCAATCCTGGCGGGCCACGCCGATGATCGGCACATCAAGGTGGCCGTGGCGGATCATCGCCTGGAGTGCGGGAAAGATCTTCTTGAAGGCCAAGTCGCCGGTGGCACCAAAGAAGACGAAAGCATCGGACCGTGCAGGGTCGGTCATGGTGTACTCGGTGTGGCGAGAATGATGGCGGTCCGGAAATCCTGGCCTTCCCATTGATCAGCATCATGCCAGTGCATGGTGAAATCGACGTGGGTATCGGCCGGAAGGTTTCCGGTAGGGAGGTCGATCAGGTGGATTCCGAGTCCGGTGTCGCGGGCAGGGGTGTCATGCGTGGTGGCCCACCCGTCGATCGACCAATGCAAGGTCGCTGCAGCTCGGACTTCGATGCGGAGAATCAGGCCGGCCGACATCGTGCTCGCCCGCCGATCGAATCGCCAGCAGGCGAACGGTGTCCCCGGATGATCCTGATGGTAACGCTCGACCGGTTGTGGCGGCATGTCGAACACGGCGCCATCGGCCAAGGAGTGGCGCAGCTTGAGGTATTCGGCATGCGCCCAGACCAGCGGCATCGCCGACCCGGACGGCTTGCCACGGTAGAGTTCGCGCCGGGGAACATCGTCCTGATCCCAGACCTGTTCAGGGAGTAGCCCGCCGGCGTTGGCGAAATTGCCGTACACCTCGAGCAGATCGGCCGCGACGTCGAGTCGACCGGCGGCGATCTCGTAGTGCGCGCGCTCGCCGATCAGCAGTGGCCAGGGACGGCCGATTCCCACACCGTTGAAGGCAGAGCCGTCGGCGTGCTCTCCGTAGCCGTCACCATTGTATCGATACCAGACGGGTCCCTGCGGCAGCTCAATCTTGAGTTTCGCGTCGATCACCTTGACCGTATTCACGATCCGGGGATCATCCGCGGTGCGGAGCCCGAATCGGACCAGCGCCAACGCATCGGGACTGACCAAGTCGGCCGTCGCAACCATGCCCTCGCCCGATGCACGATTGTTGAGCTGAACGCTCCCCTCACGGGGCGACGCCGCATCGGCTGGCGTGATGCGCACGTAGTAGCCATCGACGCCAACCTCACTCGCCAGCGCGGTGCCTTCGACATAGGTCCACTGCTCAATCGACGCATTCCACGCATCGGCCGTCTCGCGCAGGTACTCCGCTACCTCCGGTTCATACCGTTCCGCAAACTCGGCGGCCGCCAGCAACGCCGCGACCTCGACCGCGATCGTGTACACCGAGTAGCCGGATTCCTCTTCCCAGCGATCCTGCTCGGTGACGGGGCCGTGCTCCACGATGAACGCGGCGGCGCGGCGCACCATCGACCAGAGCTGGGCATGCACCTCGTCAGTGATCGCACCCCGGCGATGCGCCAGATCGACCAGCAGGATCGGCAATCCGGTCTCGTCCATCTGGATCCCGGGCCAGTATGGCGTGCCGTCAAGCCACATGTTCTGCGGCCAGCGACCATCAGGCTCCTGCGTCACCGCGAGATAGCGGAGCACACGATGCACATCCTCATGGGCGCCGGCCGCGAGCAGGCCACCGGCGCTCTCCACCAGATCACGTGGCCAGGCGAGATGATAGCCGCCGAGATCGTGATCGCCCTTGGCGTACCCCCACGGAATCGAGAGCGACGCGATCATGCCGCCAGGAAAACGTGCCGACTCATGCGTCAGGAGGACCGCCGTCGAGACCCGGTAGAGATCGCGTGTGCCCGCTCGCACCGTTGGCGGCGCGGCGAGTGTCGCCTGCCACTCGCGCCATTCGGCGGTGTATTCGGCGAACGCCTCGTCAAATCCATCCCACAGCGACGCCGCCACGCGATGGCCCGCCTCCGAGGCCGTTCGGCCGAAGCCGACCGCGAGCGTGAATTCGCCGCCGGTGGCGAGCAGATCGATCTGGCCGGTGAGCGCAACGTTGCCGTTGGTCGCTCGGCTGTGCTGAGGCATCAGCCGGTGGGCGGCATGCAACTGCTGCCAGCCATCCGAAGTGCCCACGAAGCCGACACTCCGCGCGAGCCAGTCGGTGGAGCAGGCGAGCGCGAGTGCGGTGCCGTCGCGTTCGGCGAAGAGCATCGGGATACCCTTGCACTCCCCGACCCAGGCGGTGTTGCCCGCGCCGGCGTTGCCGAGGTGCGGCGCAAGCAGGGCGTAGAGGCCGTAGTCCTCGAGCGAGCCATGGAGTGCGCGGAACTTCACGCGCTGCAACACCACTTCGCGCTTCGGATCGGCGATGATCGTCTTCTCGATCACGTAGCGATCGCCGGGGCAGCGGCTCTCGAGATGGAATGCCGGAATCCCATCGGTCGGGGTCGTCACCTCGTGGACGGCCTGCCGCTTCTCCTCGGCGAGAAACCCCTCGGGGCCGGTGATGACCAGCCCGAGGTCGCGGGTGCACGCCTGGTCGGCGCGCGGGTAGTAGATCTCGTTCAGGATGCCGTGACTGATCGTGAACCAGACGCGGCCGTGCTCACCAAGCGCGGTGCCGACACCACTCTTGGCACTCGAGGTCCAGCGGGCGGGGATACCTGGGCCACCTGGTGCTTCCTCAGGGTCGTTCACTGCGGCGACTTTCTCATCTGTGCAACACAACAGGATTGGGTCGCGGATGCAACTGGAGTACGTTTCTCGTCTCTCGTCTCTCGCTTCTCGCTTCTCGCCAGGAGTCCCCATGCCCCGCCTCAGCGCACTCGTCATCCTCCTCGCCGCATGCGCCACGCCGCCGGTCGATGCCCCGGCCGCGCCAGCGGGCGATCACCACGCCTACATCTGGTCGATGGGCGACCGCACCGGCAGCGACGGGCTCCTGACCCTCGATGTCGACACCGCCTCGACCACCTACGGCCAGATCATTGGCGGCCTGCTGCTCGATACCGCGGGGACGAGGCCGCACCATATCGAGCGACGGGTGCACGCCGATGGGCAACTGGTCGCCAATGGCTGGATGGCGAACACCAGCTGGATCTTTGATGTCCACGATCCCGCCCATCCGGTGATCCGGAGCACCTTCCGAACTGCTGGCGGCGTGATGGGCTGGGCCCACGACTTCTCGCGGCTCCCGAATGGTCACCTGCTGGTCGCCTTCAACGGCGGCCCGGGAGCGTACACCGGCCCAGGCGGCATCGCGGAACTCGACTCGGCTGGGGCGGTGGTGCAGTCGGCGATGGCCACGATGTCGGACATCGGAGATACCGCGGCAACCCCCTACGTCGTCACCCCGGTACCCGGTCGTGACCGTGCGCTCGTCGGCCTGGGCGAGATGGGGATGGGGAACGACTATCACTACCACAGCGTGAACATGATCGAGCTCTGGTCGACCAGTCCGCTCAAGCCGATCGCCCTCGTGCCGCTGCCCGCTTCGGGAAATGACCTCGGCCACATCGCGACCTCAAGCATCGTGGCAACCGCGAATGGTGAGATCTTTGCCAACACCTTCGGCTGCGGGCTGTATCACGTGAGTGGCCTCGACGGCGATACACCCGTCGCAACCCGGGTGTTCACATTCCCCGGCGACATCGACGATGCCAGCTGTGGAGTCGGAACGACAGTCGGCAACTACTGGATCCAGGCCGTCGCCGCGCTCCCCGGACTGATTGTGGTCGACGCAAGCAACCCCGATAGCGTGCGCGAAGTCACCCGCCTGACACTCGACAGCACCGCATTCGCCGGCGCGCATTGGGTGTCTGTGAACAAGGCAGGCACGCGCCTCGCCCTCACGGGCAACGGATCGTGGTTGGTGATGGCGCGGTTCGACCCTGGGACGGGACGGGTCGGCATCGACGACCATTTCGGCTCACGCGATGACGGGCTCCCCGGCATCGAGGTCCATGATACCAAGGGGCGCGTGGTGCATCCACATGGTGTGGCCTGGGGGCCGTGAGACGTGAAGTCCTGTCACGCCGAACGCAGTGAGGCGGCGGCGTCATGCGATTCCGCCGTGCCGGGACAGGAACGGAGAATTTTCGGAGCCCCGCCGCCTCACTACGTTCGGCGTGACATGCTCGTTTCTCGTTCACGGATACGCAAACCGCTTGACCGGATACGCTGGCGGCGGCGGCACCGGCCGAGGGTCGGCGGCGATCATCGCCTTGAGTTCGGCGATTGCACGGTCGAGCTGCGCGTCGCCACCCATGTAGGTGGCATGCGGCAAGTTGTCGACCTCGATATCCGGGATCACGCCCTCCTGTTCCAC
>JBBSPX010000003.1:0-39834 GCA_038258395.1 Gemmatimonadales bacterium
CCACCACCGCCACCGCCACCCTCACAGGTCACTGCACGGGTCACCGTCGACACGCTGACGAAGTATCAGGTCATGTCAGGCTGGGAGGCTGTGACACAATCGGGTCAGGACAGCCCCGGATTTTTCGGATGGCAGCAGGAGCTCATGGATCTCGCCGCCAACGACTTGGGACTCAATCGTGTCCGACTCGAGGTCCGGTCGGGGGCGGAGAATCCGGTGGACAACGACGCCGCGTTGTTTGCGGGCACCATCACCGAGGCCGAATGGAGGACCAGTCGGTATACCGTCGTGAACGACAATGCCGATCCGAATGTGATCAATCCGGCGGGGTTCCATTTCACCGCACTCGACCGATCCATCAACCGGGTCGTCCTACCGCTCCGGCAGCGCCTCGCCGCGCGCGGCGAGCACCTCTATGTGAACCTGAACTATGTCGCGTTCAGCTCCAGCACGAGTTCGCCGCACCTGAACGGCGTGGAGTATGCGGAGTTCATGCTCGCAGTCTTCCAGCACATGCAGAGCAGCTTCGGCTTCGTCCCCGATGCCGTGGAAATCATCCTTGAGCCGGACAACAAGACTCCCTGGCGCGGAACGCTGATCGGACAGGCGATCGCCGCAACGGGCTGGCGCCTCGCCGCTGCGGGATTCACGCCAGAGTTCATCGCACCATCCACCACCAACATGGCGAACACGATTCCGTACCTCGATCAAGTCGTCGCCGTGCCCTTCGCACTGACCTACCTCAAGGAAGTCGCGTACCACCGCTATGCCGGTGTGTCGGACGCCAACCTTGCGGCGATTCAGACGCGCGCCACTCAGCTCGGCCTGCGGACCGCCATGCTCGAACATGTCGGCAGCGGGGTGGAAGACCTCTACAAGGATTTGACGATAGCCAACGTCTCGGCATGGCAGCAGTTCACTTTGGCGTTTCCCACCTCGGACAATGGGGCGCAATACTACACCATCACGAACGGCCAGCCCGTCATGGGAAGCCGGACACCGGCGCTACGCCAGTACTTTCGTTATGTCCGCCAAGGGGCCCGTCGCACCAAGGCGTTCAGCAACAGTCTCGGAGTCCGTGCCGTGGGGTTCATCAACCCGGGCGGCGGACCCGTCGTGGTGCTTCATGCGGATGCCGCCGAGACCTTCGCGATTCGCGGCCTCCGACCAGGCCGGTACCTCGTCACCAGCGCGAACCCATCTGCGGTCCTTCCAACCGATGCGATCGCGGGCGCGGACGGTGAGCTGCGATTCACTGCGATCAACGGAATCATCACGGTGGCCTATATCCCATGAGCATCCGGTACCTTGCTGTCCGGCTGCCTGCTGCACAATCCCCGTCCTTTCAGATTCCAGAATGACGACTGCGACTCCCAGCCGGGTGGTTCGCCTTGGTCTCATGCTCATGGCGGCCTCCCTGCCTGCGCTTTGCCTAGCACAATTTGTTGGCCGAGCGAATGCGTTGTGGATGATGGCCGAAGGAGCGCACCCGTATTGGATTCCGACCGAGGCCGTGCTGCTGTACGCCCTGGTGCCGCTGGTCATCCTGAGTGCCATCGTGCTCTTCCTGGCGCCAGGCATGCTGCTCGCGATCGCGGCCGGCCGGGGGACGACCGTCCCGGTTTGGCTGTTGTCCGCCGTACCGTTCTCGCTCGGCTCGGCGATGCTTCTGGTCGAACTCACCCGGGTGCTCCTCACCCCAGCCACGATGGGAGTGGTTCCGGGACTCTGCATGCTTGGCTGGATCGGTGTCACGACGGCGATTGCCTCGGTCGTTTCCCGTCGGAGAGCAGTTCCTTGGCCCGTGAGTCGACGAAACGACTGGTTCCCGTTGGTTGCTGCCGCCATCGGCGTGATCGTGATCTACTTGGGACTGACTCCAAAGTTTCTCTGGGAGAGTTTCAACGGCGACGGTGCGCACGCGTTTGAGATCTCCCGCATTCTGCTCCATCAGCCCTGGCCCTTCTTCCCGGCGAGTGCGGGTCCGGTGTCCGTGTTCCCAGGCACCACGTCCATGCTCTTCGCCTTCCCCAATGCGTGGTTCATCCGGCTCCTTGGTCCGATCGAGCCGGCCGTTCGGGTGCCGTGGCTGGTGTACCTCCCCCTCACCGTCCTCGGCCTCCAGGCGCTAGCCGAAGCAGGAGTTCGTCGTCTTGAGCGCCGCACGCAGGCCGCCCTCTGGGTCGGGCTCATGCCGTTTGTTTTCGCCATGGCCTTTAGTGCGACGTACAGTCCGTATCACGCTGACATTGCACTCCCAGCTGTTCAGGACACTCTTCTCGTCGTGTGCTTCCTCGGCTTTCTCCACGCCATGGTCCGGAGAGAGTGGTCCTGGGTGGCAGCCTTCGGGTTGCTCACGTATATCAGTCTTCCTAACGGCTTCCTGCTGATGGGATTCTGGTTGCTTGCCGAACTCCTTGTCATGCGTCCCCGTCCCTGGGGCGTCGCGACACGCGGCGCGCTCCTGATGGGCGCGTTCCTTCTGGTGGCGGCGGGCTTCGTCGCGGTGCTTCGTTGGAGTGGGCAGACGTTGCCGGGCGGGGAATATGGATTTGCCCGGACGATTCCTGACCTGCTCCGCATTGACATCACGCAGTGGCGTCGTGGCATCTATTTGCTGGTCGGTGGCGCGATCTTTCCCGTGGCGACGTTGGTCCTGTGGCGAGCCCAGGACCACCTTGCCCGGCGTGTGACCCTCGTGGTGCTCGGGTACTTCCTCCTCTTCTCCGTGCAAGCGCGCTTCAGTCTCCACCACCTCGTTCCAGCGATGCTGCTGCCACTCGTCGTGGCCGCCCGCCTTCCCCCGAACAAACAGCCTGCTGCCAACCAATATCACTTTGCCTGGCTGGTGGCGGCGCTGGTGGCCGTCGTGCTGTCACTCCCGAGTTCGTTCGCTGTAGTGACTGCAGCCCGACAGGTCGGCATGCGCATTACCCAGGACGTCGGTTCCTACGATGCAAGTGATCCGGCTGTCTTCGCCGCATCGAAACTCCTCGGGAAGGCCTTGCCATATGAATGGGATCCGCAAGTTCCGACACGCGCCTACGGTGGCTCCGCGTTGGCGTGGTTGCACTACGCCCGAGCTGGTCGTCCGGATGGGCGCACCACGTACCACCTGACGCGACGCGATGCGATGGCTGGCAGCCCGGCGGCACCTTTCACGGCCGACTCGCTGTTTCGGCTCGATGTGCTCGATGCACGCACGTATGCCGACCATCTTGCGTTGCGCCCACCGACCAACACCCACGCGCCGATCTACCAGGTTCCGCGCGCCTCGCTGTACGGGATCAATGGACCGAACACCATCAACCTGACAAGCTTGCTGACTCGTGTCGGCCGTCGCATCGGCCTCGGACGACCGGAGAAGGAGTCCCCGTGACGACCCGCCAGCTCTGGCAATGGAGTCGCTACGTCGTGCCGCGTGCCGCGGCACTCGCGATCGCTGCGGCATGGGTACTCTGGTCCGGGAGTGCCGAACTGTGGGCGACGATGCGAAGAGTGAACCTGCTCCGCGCGCTCCCGTTGCTCGGTGCGACCGCGGCGTGGTTCAGCTTGCGGTTCATTCGCTGGCAATTTCTCCTGCGCCACGCGGGTGTTCGCGTGCCAATCCGTCCGGCGCTCGCCACCTACCTCGCCGCGCTGCCGGGGACCGCGACGCCGGCGTATCTGGGAGAGTCCATTCGTGCCGTCTTTCTCCACCGGCGGTTCCGCACTCCGATCCGCCTTTCACTTCTGGCGATCCTGATCGAGCGGATCCACGACATCGCGGCACTTGCACTGCTCGCGCTGCTGCTTGCCCCGGCGGAGCATGCACTACTCGGCGGCCTTTTCCTCGGAGCGGCGGTGGCCGGCTGGTGGCTGCTCGGCCGCAGCCTTCGCAACACCTCGCTCTCGGCTGCCAGCGCGCGACTACTTCGCACCCCCTCAGTCATCATCCCCGCCCTACTGTTGTCACTCCTGGCCTGGATCGCTGCCGGTTTGCTGTATGCGATCGCAGGCTTCGCCCTTGGACTGCCGATGGGTGCGCTCGAGGGAGTCGCGATTTTTGCGCAGTCCACACTGTGGGGCGCGGCGACCTTGTTGCCCGCAGGGCTCGGCGCGACGGGGAGCGCGGCGATCCTCGACTTGCGACACGTCCTCCCGTCGACCGACGCCATCGCGCTGGTCACGTTGGTCCGACTGGGAAGCACTGGCGTTGCGCTGACGGTGGGCACCGTATTCCTGCTTCGAGAGCTGAGAGGTAAACCGACGGAGCCCGAGGGCGTGGCACATTTCGACGCCATTGCGGCCGATTACTCGGCACAGTGGTCCCCCCATGTCTGGGATCTCCTGCTCCAGCGCAAGGTGCAGATGCTATGCGACGCCCTGGGCGATCCTTGCTCTGCCGGCGTCGGCCTCGATCTGGGGTGTGGACTGGGCCTGCAGACTGCCGAAATTCGTCGCCGCGGGTACCACGTGATTGGCGTCGAACCGTCAGTGGGTCTGTTGCGGCAGCGCCCGGACCGCATCGGCTCGGTGGTAGCCGGCGATGCGCTTCGACTTCCCTTCTCGGATCAGCGTCTCGACTTCGTCTATGTCGTCGGAGTGCTCCATCATCTTCCGAATCGCAGCGCCCAGCGCGTCGCACTGGCCGAAATTGCGCGTGTGCTTCGCCCCGGCGGCTTGCTCATGGTGCATGAGAGCAATCCCCGCAATCCGCTCTTTCGGTTCTATATGACCTATCTCTTCCCGATTCTGAAGAGCATCGATGAGGGGACGGAGTGGTGGATCCATCCCGAACGCTGGGAATCGGTCCCACGCATGACGCTGGTCGACATCCGATACTTCACATTCCTTCCCGATTTCATCCCGCACGCGCTCATGACCCCGGCGCTCGGCGTCGAACGTCTTCTGGAAGGTGGGCCGACGTACCAGTATTCCGCCCACTATTTCGCAGTCCTTCGCCGTGCGCACAACGACGTACTCGCGGGTGCGGCCTTGCCAGACTGACGCACACCGCACTGGCGCCTATTGAGGCGCGTGGGGTGCGTCGGGCCGCGCGACGAGCTCTGCCCCCCGAAGCGGTCCGGCCACGATCCGGTACCCGTCGCCGGTCACCGTCGGGCCGTCTACCAGCCAAAAACTCCGCTCGGGATACGCCTCGACCAGTGCTCGGCGAGTCGCCGCATCGATGTCCCGGACGAATACCGGTGCGGGCGAATCAAGGTCCAACGCGTTGTACACGACAGCCGACGCGAAGTCCGGATGACGATTGCCCCGGATGAGCAGCATGCCGTTCCGAAATGCGGGATCGTCGGCCAGATCCCGGACACCGGGGCGCATGCCGCGGTAGTGGAAATATTTGTCGGTGGCGCGCCACGGCACGAACACCACCAAGGAGACAAGCGTCAACGCCAGCGCTCCGGCGATGACGCGTGTGGGAGCGCTACGCGAGGAGCCACTCGCCGCCTGCCACCCGAGAGATTCGAGACCACGAGCCGAAAGCGCGAGACAGGGAACGATGATCAGGTACCAGTACCTCGCCCCGAAATCCGGACCACCGCTGAAGTAGTAGAAACTGTGGATCCCCACGATCGTCGCCACAGCTGCCACCATGGTCCAATCCGCCCGGCGCAGCTTTCCCCAAGCAAGCAGCATCGCAATCAACAGCAGCGAACCGGTGGCCCATCCCAGCAGCTCCGTGTTGGTCTGGAAAAAGTTGAAGTTGGCATTGATGAGCACATCCAATGGGCCGTGACCCGGCAGGGGGTCCAGTCCACGCCATCCTGAGCCCCGATTCGCCCCGAAACCGAGATCGTTGGATCCCGGGCCGAAGGTGGCATTCATGTATTCCATGACCGGGAATCGATCCGCGTGCCCGGTCAGCACACGATTGTAGGGCAGCGTCAACGCGCTGGTGGCCATCGTCGTGACGGTCAGCACCACGGAGGGCCACAGCCGAACACGACGTCCGCGGGCGCCCAGAGACCAGAATCCCAAGAGCAACGCCAGTGCGACCCCCTCAAGCGGACGAATCAAGCCCACCACGCCAATCGCGACCCCGGCCATCACGGCCCACCGGCCGCGTGGATCACGGCGTAGACGCGCTACGGCAGCGGCCGCGATGAGTGCCGCGACAAGACTGGCCGTGTGACTCATCAGATTCATTGCCATCAGGAGTGCCCACGGGGAGGCCGCCAACAGCAGGGTTGCGAGCCGTGCCGTTCGCCGCGGGTAGATCTCACGTAGAAAGACGTAAGCCAGCACCACGGCGATGCCACCCAGCAGCGGATTCACGAGCCAGGGGAGACCGACCGCCGCCCCTACCGCGAGCAGCATCGGCCAGCCGGGCGGGAAGGGGGAAAACCACCGTGTCGACTGGTAGGTCATCAGGTCGACATTGAATGCGAGCGGCACCTTGGGAAGCGGCATCGTCAGCTGTCCCGCCGCGAAGTAGCGCGCTTGCAGAAGATACGAGACTTCGTCGGGAACATGCGGATGCCGCTGATACACGAAGATCGCGAGGAGTGCCGCCGTCACGGCAACGCATGCCGCCAACACCCACACGAAACGATCCGAACCACCTGGTTCGGCCTCATCTGTCTGCGGCGCTGGACCGAGGACCCTCTCGATCCAGAATGCTACGCGCGACACTGCATCTTCGCTCAACGACACGGCGAAGAGGAAGACTGCGCCAAGGTGGACCAATTGGACAGTTGCGGCGAACAGCAGTTCCGAAAGATAGCGCGGCACGGAGAGTGAGAGTGTTGCGCTTGTCATCACGAAGAGTGCGGCCACGACCGCTGTGCGCCACACTCCGCGCTCGCGGATGAAGCTGCGAATCGTTGACAGGTGCGCCGTGAGGCCCAGTCCGACCAGGAGCACCTCGACCGCGAACGCCGCAATGGCCCAGATCGGAACCTCGGCAAACAATTCCCAAGGCGCCACGAAATGCTGGTACCCGACCCCAGGACCGGCGCGGACCATCGTCAAGGTCGCGATCTGGCCAATCGCGAGGAGGAGTACCCAGCCGGACGACCGCGACCAAAACCGACTCATCGCCGTGTGCCGCGGTCGGAACGTCGGGCGTGCACCGCGCCTCCTAGCGCTGCGCCGGATTGGCGCGTTGCTCAGTCAGCACGTCCTCGATGATCTTGGACAACGGGGTCTCCGGACGGAAGTCGATCATCGCCTTCAGGCGACTGAGATCCGGTATCCGGCGATGCATGTCCTCGAACCCCTCCGCGTACGCCTCTGAGTAGGGTACGAGCACAATCGGTGACTTGCTCCCCACGGCATCACGCACCATCTCGGCCAACTCCATCATCGAGACTTCCTCATCCGACCCGATGTTGAATACCCCGCCGATCGCCTTCGGGTTGCCGAGCAGCCGGAGCAGTGCCTCCACCGCATCTTGAACGTGACCGAAGCAGCGCTGTTGATCACCGGTGCCATACACCGTGATCGGTTCGCCGGCGAGCGCCTGGCGAACAAAATTTGGCAGCACCATGCCGTAGCGGCCGGTCTGCCGCGGGCCCACCGTGTTGAAGAATCGCACGATGATGACGGGGACTCCCTTTTCCCGCATGTAGGCCAGCCCGAGCCACTCATCGAGCGCCTTTGAGCAGGCATATGCCCAACGAGAATGTGTGGTCGGACCGAGTTGGAGATCGCCATCTTCTCGGAACGGGAGGCTGGCACTCTTGCCGTAGACTTCGGAGGTGGAGGCAATGAGCACCAGTTTCTGCTTCTTCGCGGCCGCGGCGAGGACGACTTCGCTGGCCTTGACGTTGGTCTCGATCGTGTGGACTGGACGCTCGACAATCAACCGCACGCCGACCGCCGCCGCGAGGTGAATGGTCACGTCGCAGCGATCCACGCACTCGGAAACCAGCGGGACATCGAGGGCCGAACCAATGCGATAGGTGAACCCGGGCCGATCGACGAGGTGGGCGATGTTGTCCATGCTACCAGTCGAGAGATCATCGAGCACCAGGACCTCGTCCCCCCGGTCGATCAACCGCGTGGCGAGATGTGAGCCGATGAATCCTGCGCCGCCGGTGATGAGGTACCGCATGTCCGTCCTCAGGAGAGGGTTGTGTGTACTCGCGAGGCCTGCCGAGTGGCCGCAGCCGCCCGCACGATCTCAAGATATCTCGGGACCACGGTCCGCTCCGACCAGAGGGACTCCAGGGCCCGTCGACCGGCCTGCGCCAGGCGGGTCCGATACGGCTGGTCATGCAGGAGCCGCGCCATCGACGCCTCCAGCTCCGTTCGGTCACGGAAGCTCTCACCACCCCCCGAGGCCTCGAGCAACTCGGGCAGGGGCCCGAGGTGACGGGCGATCACCGGGGTCGACTGCCGGAACGCCTCCAGGAGGATGATCCCGAACGTCTCATAGCACAGCGACGGTACCAAGAGGGCCACGGCCCCGCGGTACCATCTCGCCAATTCGGCACTGGGAACGCGGCCGAGGAAGCGGACGCGCGGATTGCCTCCTGCCTGTGCGCGCAACGTCGCGCCGTATTCACCATCGCCCGCCACGACGAGATCGGTCGGCCCCTCACCCTCGAAGGAGGGCAGGACATCCTGGAGTCCCTTGATCAACTCCAACCGACCAACAAAGAGGAAGTAGGGGCGCGCTTGCGCCACCCCTTCCTCGACGTACGGTGCTTCCGCCTCCGTCTCAGGCAGGAAGTACGGCAGCACGTCCATCTCCCGGGGGAAGCCGAACTCCCGGTGCTTGTCGCGGCTGAACTCGCTCATCGCGATGAATCGGTCGATGTGACGCAGGTTGCGCTCGAGGAGCCCGGTCCAACGCCACCACTGGGGCGGACGGCGGTAGTGCAATTGACAACTCAGGCACTGGCGCCCCGTGCACACTTCCCGTCCCTTGCGCCAGAGGACGTGGGTCGGGCAGACCAGCCAGTGTTCGTGCGCCATGTACAACTTGACCGCGTCGCCGTACGCGAAGAGCCCGGGACCGCCGATCAGCGAGACATTGTGAAAATTGATGACGTCGAATTGCCGCTCGTCGAGCAGGCGCCTGATCCGCCGACCGTTGATGATCGGTCGACCGGTCTGTTGCGTGAGCAGCGGCGAGAGCGCGCCGAGGCCGCTGCGCAATGAGATGACCTCAAGTCCCGCTGGCTCAGGCTCGCCCACCGGAGGCGGGCCATTCGCGAGTGCTTCATACGCGTCAAGGTCATGGATGACCGTCACCTGATGTCCGGCGTGGACCAGCCCTCGCGCAAGGCGCTGGATCCCGATGCCGTCACCGCCAAAGTTGTAGGGCGGATAGAAGGTGGTGAGGAACCCGAAACGAAGTCCGCTCATCCGGCCGCCTCGCGCAGCGCGGCAAGCGCGTTGCGCGCGCTGTCGTCCCAGGTAAGCGCGTGCGCCCGCTCGCGGGCGCGGCGACCCATGCTGCGCCGTGCGATCTCATCCGTCATCATCCGCTCGAGCGCGTCGGCCAGCGCGCGCTCATCGCCCGGTGCCACGAAGATCCCGCCGCCCTCGAGCAGCTGGGGCAGTGGACTGGCGGTCGTCGCAACCACCGGGGTCCCCGTCGCAGCTCCCTCGACAGGCGGAAGGCCGAAACCCTCGGACGCGGAGGGAAGCACGACCGCGAGGGCCCCCGCGAGCAAGTCGCGGACGTCCTCGTCCGGCAGGAATCCCGTCCAGTGCACCAGCTCGGCGGTGCCGCACACTTCGATGGCATTCGCGATCGTGGCCTGATCGCCATGGAAGGCGTCCCCGGCACGCGCACCGATCAGGAGGAGGTGGACTGGCGCGTCACTCGCGTGTGCCGTGCTCGCGTGCGCCCGCACCAGAATGTCGACGTGTTTGTGGGGACCGAAGCCTCCGACATAGGCAAACCACCGGGCACCGTCGGGCAGGCCGGCCGCGCGCGCCGCACGACGGACTGCCTCGGCCGGCGGCGCGGTGCGATACAACTCCGCTGGTGCCAGCGGAGCCACCCGGATTCGGGCAGCCGACAACCGGTGCACGTCGGCGATCTCCTGCGCCGCATAGTCGGAGATCGTCAACACGAGGCGCGCCTGCCGAAGCGCGAGGGCCACCTTGGCCCGCCAGAAAAGCCGGGCCCGCCACGAGGGAATGGTCAGCTCAGGGAATCGCTCGACGATCGCGTCCATCACCGTCACGACCGCGGGAAGCCCTAGCGGCAGCGGGAAGTAGGTGTAGACCGTCGGCGAAAAGAAGACATCCGGCCGGTGCCGCGCGACGGCCTGGGTGAAGCGAAGCATATCGAATGGGGAACGCGAGGAATCGGCGGCGGCGGCCGTCGTGGGCGAGACGCGCTGCGGCACCAGGATTGTCCGGACGTTGGGCGCATCGAGTGAGAAAACGGCCGCCGCACGCGCGTCAAGAAAGCAGACGAATTCGTCATCAGGTGCCTCGCGCACCATGGCTGACACCAACTCGCGTGTGAAGCGGCCGTACCCGCGAGCATTGGCCCAGCAGGTCGCGTCGATGCCGATACGAAGACTCACGTCGCGAGCCACCCCGAAAGCCCGACGGGTTGCCAGGGACCGGGCCCAGCCACGTGCAACGGGTGACTCAAGTGTGGTATTCCTGCGACAGTCATGTGGTTCCTGGTGTGGTAGCGCAACAGGGGCCGAGAAGAGGCCTCAGGCTCCGGGCAGAGTCGAGCATCTTCCGTGCCCTCCCCACACGATGCGCGACGAGGCACTCGGATTGCAGGAAGTGTATCCTTCAAACTTCACTTGTCCTCATGCGCCCCCTTCCGATGCCGGCCCGACCGCATTCGCTGTCCCGGGCCAAACCCGATCCCTCCGGTGCCCCTCTTGATGAAACGCCTCCATCGGCTCATGGAATTGGGCTTTCTGGCCCGACATCACGCCTCCGGCCCTGCGGGTGTGGCCGCATTGCTGTCCTGCTACGCCAAGACGTTCGGCGACCCGATGAGCACGGCCGAGGTCATCCTGCCTCTCCGGGCGGGTGACGCGCGACGCCACGTGGTGATGCGCGCCTGCGATATCTACACGATTGCGGAGGTGTTCCACGAACGGCAATACCAGCTGTCTCGCCGGCTGGGACCGGCACCCGTGATCGTGGACGCGGGAGCGAATATCGGAGTTGCTTCCACCTGGTTTCTGATGGCGCACCCGGATGCCACCCTGCTGGCCGTCGAACCGGTGTCCGAGAATTTCGGATGGCTCTCCCGAAACCTCAGCGGAGATCCCCGGGCCACAGTGGTCCAGGCCGCGCTCGGGGCGGAGGAAGCCACTGTCCTGATGGCGCTCTCACTGCACGGTGCCGAGCATGCGGTGGGAACCGCACCCGGGGTCGCGGGGAGCGAGCCGGTCGAATGCCGGCGGCTCGACCGCCTCCTTGCGGAGCACGCCATCACGCACATCGATCTCCTGAAGCTTGATGTCGAGGGGAGCGAGCTCGCCGCACTCGCCGGGCTCGGGAGCCGAATCGACCAAGTCGGCGCCATCGTCGCCGAGGTCCATGAGCGGCAAATCGACGTCGAGGCCTTCTACGCAATGCTGGCAGACCACCACTTCACGGTCGTCCGTCGAAAGTATTATCGTGAGGGAGAGGCGAGCGGGGTCCACACGGTCGAGGCGTGGCAGGAGTAGCCACACCATCGAAAATGCAGTGGCATGGGCGTTGCGGCGCTCGCTTGGCATACGCAACCATTGTCCCTTGGCCAAATACAGAGGAGTAGATCATGATGGAACGCCGTCGCGTGTTGGGAATGGCCCTCGCTGGGCTGGCTGGCGCCAGCCTCCCTCGTCCGCTGCACGCCGCCGCGTCTGGTCCCCTCGGAGCAGACGACTGGCTCGAATTTATCGCAGGGAAGGACTACCGCGCTTTCCTCGACATCCGCAGCTTTGCCCCGGATGGAACGCCCTTCCGGAAGGCCGCGAACCTGTTGCGCGCCCTCGTCGAGGCGTTCGGCGCCAAGCCGGATCAGGTGGGTATCGCCTTCGGGGCAGGCTCCTCCTCGATCGCCCACGTGTTGGGCCCGAAGGTCTGGGCTGAGTACGGCGTCGGCCGCATGGTAGCGGGTCTCGCACGCACTCCAGCCGAGGCAACCTCACTGCGGGATGAACCGGCGAAGTGGGCCGCCACGGGAGGCGAGGCCGTCGCCACGATGCGCTCGGCGGGGATGCGCGTCCTTGCCTGCCGAAACTCCATCGGCCACTGGGCTCAGGCATTCGCCGCTGAATCCGGAGAGACACCCGAGGCCGTCAACGCCAAGCTTATCGCCGGGCTTCACGCCGGCGTCGAGCCGGTCCCCGCGATGATCGCGGCGGCCGTGCTCGCACAGCGACGCGATCTGTCGTACGTCGCGATCGGGTGAGAGTGGAGCCTGGGTCAGAGCTGACGCCGTCACCTGTGCAGCCTGAATCCAGGTCCGCCATGACACGTGCGGTGGACCGGATTGCGCTCGGACTGACGATCGTGGCCGCGGTATTCATGGCGTTCCGCCAACCACCGCCCGACTTCCAGGACATGCTGCCGGTTGGCCCCGCGGTCTCAGTGTTCTTTCTGCTTCTCGGCGGAGTCCTCTGGATCGCTTTCCTGCAGCTGGGGAAAGCCGGTCCGGGCCGGTCGCACCCATGGTTGCCGCGACTCATGTTGTATGGGGCTGCAGCGGTGCTGGCCGGGATGCTCGGAACCCGCGTGGCGATTCAGGTGCACCAGCGATGGGACCCGGAGGTATGGCCGCCGGGCTTCTCGCAGGCGCGGTCAGTTACCGTCAATGACCTGACCGCAGTCGAACGGGCCACGTGGGCGATATGGTTGGCGCTGCATGCCGCCGGCGACTCCGTCCGCGCAGACGAGATCCCCGCTATCCCGGCCGACTGGCCATTTCCGGACGACGTACGGCTTGCGATCCGCGGCGGCGAGACCAAAGCACCCGAATTGGTGGCGGTAACCGGTCGTGGAAACGCAGTGTGCCATGCGATCCTGAGCGCGGATCCCGGGGATTCGATTGAGGCCGTTCGCCTCGAGCCAATCTGCGACGAGCAGCCAGATGCGGCGTCAGTCCTTGACGCCAAGACCCCGGTTCGATCACACCTCGTGACTGCCGTCGCGGCGCCGACAGGACGCCATGGATCGTGGTCCCAACATCGGAAGGACGCGGCCCGGTCCGCCGAAGCCGATTCGTCCGGTACCGCGGTCGAGGGATGGCGGGTGCGGGTGCCCACTCCCATCCGGGCCAGCCTTTCGGTGGTGGACGACCTCGTGCTGGTTGGTGGCCACCTCACGGGATTGGTTGCGGCCCTCGACCGAGACACCGGTGCCGCACGCTGGTTCGCACGGGCACCGAACTGGATTCACCACGAACCGGTCTCGGACGGGCGGATCGTGGTCGTCGGGTTCGGCGACAAGGACGGGTCGTTTCTCGGGAGAGCGCCGTCGGGTGTTGCAGCGTTCGAGCTCGCCACGGGAAGGCGACTGTGGACCGCTTTTGACGAGAGCTCGGTGATGACCTCTCCTGTCATCCAGAACGGGATGGTGCTGTACGTCAGTGCGGCCGGAATGCTGAGGAAACGGGACGCCTCGACCGGCGCACTGATCAAGGAACTCCGCCTTCCTGGTGGGGTCATCATGGGACCTCCGACCCTGTCCGCTGGCACACTGGTCATCAACTTGGATCCGGGAACCGTCTGCGCGGTGGAGATCGCGACCTTCGAGGAGCGCTGGTGCAGCACCTTTCCAGGACTCCGGCGCATGGGGCATGGCAGCCCCGCTATTGCCGGGCAGATGGTCGTCGTCAGCGCGGTCACGTCGATGTTTCCGCCCGGCCCCGCCGAGTTCGTGAAGTTGCCATTCATGGTCCAGGCGGCGCTTCTCCGGGCAGTGATCTTCCCCAAGTACTGGAGCGCGTCCTATTCGGGGCAGGTGTTCATGGGGCTTGACCTGGCCACCGGACGGCAACAGTGGATCAGCCGTTTTTTCGGCGTGGAACGAACGACCAAGGGGCACATGGCTGGCACTGCGACGGTCCGGAACGGTCGAGCGGCAATTGTGCTTCCCCTCGCCGACTCGATCATCGCGTTCGATCCGAATTCTGGTGCGATCGCCTGGAGCAACCCGGCGCATAGCGCCCGTGGCGCCCCGTTACTCTTCGATGACGTGGTGTTGCTTGCCGGACGGGATGGGATCATTCAGGTTCGGCGGATGACAGACGGCACTGTCACGTGCAGCCTGAAGCGGGCGGTCGGATGGGATCGCGCCGGTCCGGTGTTGGCCGGTGGCCTCGTGGTCTTCGCTGACCTCACCGGGGGTATCGAGGCGATTCCGACAGGCGAATTGCTTGGCTGTTGAGCCGTCGGGTTAGAGGCTGGCCCAAGCGGAGACTAGGGTCCGCCCTGTCGCGCAGACGGGTACAGAGGAGTAGAGCATGATGGAACGCCGTCCCACCCTCGCCGGACTCGACGCCGGCGTCGAGCCCGTCCAATCGACGAGATGGCCGGGGAGACTGGCGGCTATCTGGCTTGTGGGGCTGGCGCTCTTCTTCGCCTTCCGCGAGCCGGCCTGGGGCAAGTACGACCCGCTCCCCACCGGGATCATTCCCGGCGCCTGGTACCTCCTGATCGCGGCACTCCTGCTCGCCACGCTGCGCCATGCCGCGCGAACGACCCTCGTCACGCGGTGGCTACTTCGCACGACCGTCTTGATGGTGACGCTCCTGTTGACGGCGATGGGTTGGACACGGATCCGCCTCGCCCGTGAGGTGAACGCGTCAACCAACGAGTGGCCACCGCGTCCGGAGCGGATCGGTTCCGTCGATATCGACACGCTCACACCGTGGCAACGTGCGGAATGGGGCGCGAGGATCGGGGGGCATGTGGCGGTGGACCGTGGTCGCCTCGCGTTGCCAATAAGCATTCCGCCAGAGTGGCCACTTCCGAAGGACGTCGAATTTGCGGTTCGCGAACGGGGCCCTCAGGAATTTGAGATCTGGTCGCGGGTGAGCGATGGCACCGCGGTCTGCCAATCCATCCTGCTCGGCGCGAACATCGTGGTCGACAGTATTTCGCGGAATCAACGGTGCCGTGACGCCCGCCGTGCACCGC
Source organism: Gemmatimonadales bacterium (assembly GCA_038258395.1). Lineage (GTDB taxonomy): Bacteria > Gemmatimonadota > Gemmatimonadetes > Gemmatimonadales > GWC2-71-9 > Palsa-1233. Next base: position 15,066 of record JBBSPX010000003.1, read on the forward strand.
CGGAACTGCATTTCAATGCACCTCAGCGGATCTCCGAGGCGCGCACAGTCGCTCCGAGCGACGAGCCCCGACCAGCTTGGACTCAATACCGGGCCGACGCTGCCAGGACCGCAAGCCGGGACGGTACGGTTGGCGGTCCGCCTGCCAGCGGTTGGCGCACGGTGCTCGATGGGCGCATCCGGGCCAGCGCCAGTGTCGCAGGCGACTTGGTTCTGGTGGGTGGGCACGGCACGGGGAGCCTGACCGCACTCGATCGATCCTCTGGAGCGGTCCGGTGGATCGCCCGCGTCCCAAACTGGGTTCATCAGGACCCCGTCACCGACGGTCGCGTCGTGGTGGTCGGCTTTGGGGACAATGAGGGATCATTCTCCAGTTGGGCGCCCTCGGGGGTCGCCGCGTACGACCTCGCCACCGGATCGAGACTGTGGACGGGTTTCGACGAGGGCTCCGTCATGACCAGCCCGATCATTCACGATTCGGTGATCGTCTATGGCAGCGGTGCAGGTCAACTTCGACAGCGATCGCTCGCGAGCGGGACGCTCCTGATCGACAGGATGCTGCCGGGTCCTGTGACGATGGCACCACCGGTGGCCATCGGCGACACGGTCGTATTCAGCCTCGATTACGGGATGGCATGCGCCCTCCTGATCGAGACGCTCCAACCACTCTGGTGCCAAGAAATTTCCGACCTCCGGAAACTCGGGCATTCGTCCCCGACAGTTGCTGGTGACAGGGTGTTTCTGAGCGGAGTCGCGACGGTCCGGTCGCCATCCCTTGGAGAGTTCCGTCATCTCGGGCGTGGTCTGCAGTGGCGACTGGTCAAGTCCGCGCTCTTTCCCGGCAAGTACGAGGTGTATGCCGGGCAAGTCTTCCTTGCGCTCGACCTGCACGACGGGCACCAAGTCTGGCGAAGCAAGCTCTTCGCGCTCTCACGCGATATCGCCGGGCACACGTCCGGCACCGCGACGGTCGAGGACTCCATCGGCGTGGTGGTCCTTCCGGTCGCAGACACCATGGTAGCCTTCTCGACCCACTCCGGAGTCACGCGCTGGACTGCCAGCGGCCACGCGGCACGCGGCCCCCCATTGATCCTGAACCATCGTCTGGTGATCGCCGGGCGCGACGGCGTCATCGAGGTGCGGGACCTGGACGATGGCGCACTGCGGTGCACCATACGGCGACCGGTTGGGTGGGACCGGGCCGGACCAATCGTGGCCGGCGGCCTCGTGATCTTCGCTAACCTGGACGGGGAAATCGAGGCGATCCCGACAGGAGACTTGCTTGGCTGTCGAGCCACCGCGTCAGAGGTCGGCCCGGGCGGAGACTAGTCTCCGCCCTGTCGTGCTGGCTGGGGCGGCGGGACGACCGCCCGCTCGGGTGCGGTCCTTGGAAGCAGGACACGCGCTTCAGCAGGTTCGTGACCCGCTGTGGCATACGGCACGCCATCGGGGGCACCGCCGTTGGGCCAATCCTGTGCCTTCCCCGGCAGGTCCGGCCGAGGTTGCCGATCGAGGTAGGCAGCCACGTCCCAGGCCTGCTGGTCGGTCAGGGAACCCGGCAGAGAGAGTGGCATGTTGCGCCGGACAAACGCGGCAGCCACTGCGATGCGGGCCATCGAGGCCCCGATGCTGAAGGATCGAGGACCCCAGAGCGCCGGGGCCCTTGGGAAGGCCCCGCCTTCACCCTGCGCCCCGTGGCACACCGCACATGTCGAGGCATACACCTCGCGTCCACGCGTGCTGTCTCCCTCGAGCGTCGGGATGGCAGGGATACCCAAACTGTCTGGGGCAGCACCGCCGACCGGCACGCCCTTCGAGAGGAAGGTGAGATAGGCCACAATGTCCTGCATCTCACGACTGTGCGACGGCAGGCTCAGCCCAGCAAGACTCCGGGTCATGCAGTAGTTGATCCGGTCCTCGACGGGGATCACCGCCCCGACACGACCCAGATATTTCGGGAAGCGTGCCACCACGCCCAACAGTGGAGCCGCGCCGATCTGCCGCCCATCCGCCAGATGACAGCTGGTGCAATTCAGCGAGCTGAGCGCAAAGTCCGGCAACGAATCGGGCGTGTTCCGCATGATCGCCTGACCACGCCGGATGGCCGCTCCAAGTTGGTCGTTCGGGATCAGCGAGTCCGCAGGCGGGGACCAGGCCAACGGGACGGCCTCGCCCGGTGTTCGTGCGCACCCTGTCAAACAGATCAGGACGAGGAGGGGCAGGAGGCGCCCCTGGGTCGAGTGTCGCAATCGGTCGACTGCCATACGAATAGCCCCTGTTCAGGTACAGTGGAACAGCATTGCAAGCACCATGCCCCTCTGGGTGCCCCGGCCGTCCTTGCGCCCGTGCAGGTTCAATCCTCCACGACATGCGTTTCGAAGTGCCGGCGATGTTCCTGCCACAACGAGGTATTGAACCCTGCCGGTTCGAGACACTCCGCCGCTGCGTACGCCATCGCCAGGGCGTGATGCGTGTTGTCGTGTGCGAACAACCCCTGCCGGCCATAGCTCAACAGCCGTGGCAGTGACTCCGCCCACGCATCGAGCTCGGCAAACGGTCCTTCATAGCCGGTGGCGTAGATCGGATACGCCTGCTTCAGGCGGCGCACATGGATCCCGTCCGGTGCGACCGGCAACGGAACGCCCGCCCGCGCAAGATCCTCCGCCACGAGTGCGCCAAGCGCCGCGTCGTCGAGCTTCCACCACGGGTCGTCCGGCCCGGCAGGCAACTCGGCGCAGAGCACGGTATGCCCCGGTGTTGCGCGCAGGTCGCCATAGTTCTTCGGTTCCGACAGCCGGGTGATCCGGAGGTCGGCACTGGGGAAGTAATGCGCGTCGAACTCGGTGAACTGATCGATCGGGAGCGAGAGGTACACCAACAACATGCCGCGGTACTCCATCGCGCCTGCTGCCCGCTTCACCGCGTCGGGGACATCGTCGCCGATCAGTCGTGCGAGCAGGGTGATCGGAATCGTAGACCAGAGCTGATCGGCTTCGACACGCTCGACCGCCCCGTCGTGCTCCGCCTCGATGATCCACGGGTCACTTGCGCCGGCCGGCGGAACCAGTCTGGTCACCCGGCGGCCGTACCGGAATTCCGCGCCCAGCGCGGTGGCCGCGTCGGCATATGCCTCGCTGATCTGGCCATAACCGTGACGCGGATAGAAGAACCTCCCGGCACCGGGCGGTTTGAGGCCGGGTACGGCGTTCAGGACCTTGCGCGCCAGCTTGAGGAACGATCCAGCCGACACGCGACGGCGGGCCTGGATGCCGGAGAGCTCCGAGGGATCACGGCCCCAGATCTTGCGCGCGTATGGAAAGTAGAAGGAATCGCAAATCGTCGGACCGAGATTTGCCCACAGCACATCGGCAAAGGAGTCGCCTGTCGGCGGCCGACGAAACGGTTTCACCACCATGTCACGGAAGGTGCCCAGCGCGAAGCCGGGATCGAGTCGGATCAGCAGGTCCTGCGGCTTGAGCGGAAAATGAATCCAGCGACCGCGCAACCCGATGCGGCCATGACGCGGGCGGTCGAGCAGGTCGTCACCGAGGAGGTCTACGATTTCCGCCATGATCCCGGGATCGGTCGCGGGATGGAGCCGGTGACTGCCGTAGTCCACCCGCATCCCCGCGAATTCGAAGGAGCCGGCGTTGCCCCCGGGGACGGCCTGCTGCTCGAGCACAGTAACCCGCGCCCGGTCAAGCTGTCGCAATTTGAACGCGCCGCCGACGCCGGCAGGGCCGGCACCGAGAATGACGACGCGTGGCGGAGACGTACTCATCGATCACCCACCTGAGTCGAAGCTGTGCGGGCCGGGGCAGAGCGGAAGGAGAAGGCGCGGTCGCGGCCGAGCAGCAACCACGCCGCCCCACCGAGGAGTCCCCCGGCGATCATGACGGTCTGCCACAACAGGGAACAAACGACACTGACGGCGGCCGGCACCCCGAAGGGGAGGAGGAGCGCCGCGAGACTCCCTTCCCGGACGGCAATCCCGCCGAGCGAAATCGGAACCAGCGCCGCAATCTTCGCGAGCGGCCAGACCAGGAACCAGGTCGCGTAACCAACCTCGATGCCGACACTGCGTCCGAGCCAGCTGTTGAGAAATACGAAGCCCGACTGGATCGTCAGTGACATCAGCAGTCCGAGTACTGCGATCCCCGGTCGGCGCCAGAGCGACCGCAATCCCACCAGGCCACGGCCCACAGGGCGGCGGATGCGGCGAGGCCAACGGGCGAGTGGTCGTCGGAGCAGGAAGGGAAACCCCATCGCCATCACGCCGAGTCCCACGACGATCGCGACCGTGAGCGCTTGGCCGAGCCATCCGTCCAACTGGCTCCGCGCGAGGGTCCCACCGATCACCACAAGAATGGTGAGCGCGAGCATGTCGGTGAGCCGATCCATGATGCTGCCCGAGAGGGCCGCCTCCGGTCGACGGGTGACCCGGCCCGCCATCGCCACCCGGAGCACATCGCCTCCCACGATTGTCGGGAGACAGAGATTGGCAAACAATCCCGCGCTGTAGCAGGTGATGGCATCGCGCGCTCGGAGTCCGCCCCGGGCCGCGTTGACGAAGAGTCGCCACTTGGCGACGCCCAGCAAATGCCCACCGACAAACCCCGCGAACACGCCGAGCCACACGCGAGGCGAGAGTCGCCCCAGTGCGTCACGCACGCCACCCCATGGCAAGATCAGAAAGAGCACAATCAGCAGTGCGACGCTGATTGTCGCCTTGAGCCAGGGTTTCATCGGCGTCCGGCAATGCGAACATTCTGGTCCGCAAGGAGGCCAACGGACCAGACCACCAAGGCGCCGATGATCCCCAGGACCGCGCTCTCGGAGAGGTTGTCCCGCGTAATGTCAAAGATGAATTTCCCGACACCTGCGACAAAGAGCACCGCACCGAGCGGGAGAAAGACCTTGAGGGGATTGAAGAACACAATGGTACGCACGATCAGAATGGTGAAGTCGTAGGCGTGCCGCGCCCGAATGCTGGATTGGCCGAGTCGCGCATGGTAATCGATCGGAACATAGACGAACGCGTGCCCATTGCACGCCGCCGACATCGTGATGGTCGTCGTGAACGAGAAGCCGTCCGGCAACAGGAATTCGTAGCGCTGGATCAGACTCCGCCGCATCAGGCGCAGTCCACTATTGATGTCCGGCAGTCGCTGCCCGGCGAGATAGCCGGCCAGGCGATTGAGAAACCATTTGGCGGGCCGCCGGATCAGCGGAATTGCCACGTTCGCGCCGAGGCGGCCACCGATCACCATCTCATTCCGATCGGCCTCCGCGAGCAGCGACGGGATCGCTTCGACGGGATAGGTCCCGTCGGCATCCGTGATCAAGATCCAATCATACTGTGCTCGCGAGATCCCGAGCTTCAGTGCGGCTCCGTAGCCCCGGTTCTGCGGTCGGCGCAGGACCACGGCGCCCGTAAGGTCCGCCTCGGTCGCGGTGGCATCGGATGATCCATCGTCCACCACAATGACCTCGTAGGCCCAATCGGTCGCGGCAAGGGTGCGTTGCACGGCACGCACCTGCTCCGCGACGTGATCACCCTCGTTGTAAGCGGGGATCACGACCGTCACGGCGCGCTCCAGACGCAGGGGGTCGTTCCCAGCGATCTCCTCGATCACGCGTTCCTCCGGGATGTTGATCATGAACCAGGTGATGGGAACTGGCTGCAAGGGCAATGCCGCGGCGTCCACCAAGCTAGTCTGCGGCCGGGGGCCGTGCGAGGTGGGCAGCTCACCCCGACGGGCACCGGCCTTGGGATCCCACCAGTTTCGCCTATCGGACTCCATCACTGTACCGGACCACCCGGCCGGCACGATCCACCCCCCCGCAGGAGGCCTATCTGCCACGAGGATCCCGACGCGACCGTCCGAGTCGGCGCCAGCCAGCATGGGAGCACCCCGCGTGATCGCCGCCTTCGGGTACCTTACAGATTCCGCGCCTTGCCTCTGGAGAACGCATGCCAACCCGCCCGAGCCTTGTTGCCGCCGCCACGCTCCTGCTGCTCACCGCCGCCGCCCCGATCGGTCCCGACCCGGTCGACTGGATGATGGTCGCCCGAATCCGTGAGGAAGGGCTGCAACATTCCCAGGTGATGAACTTCGAGAGTTTCATCACCGATGTACTCGGCGCTCGGTTCACCATGTCGACCGATATGGTTCGCGCCCAGGGCTGGCTCCAGGCCGAGTTGACCCGACTCGGGCTCGTGAACGTCACCGCCGAGCCTTTCATGGAGTTCGGGGCCAGCTGGGACAACGACTTCGCATCGATGCACATGATCCAGCCCGACTATTCGCCCATGGTTGCCTACCCCGTCGCCGAAACACCCGGTACTGACGGTCCCCAGTTGGTCGAGGCAGTGATTGTCGACGTACAAACCCGCGAAGATATGGTGCGCCTGCACGGCACTCTCACCGGCAAGGCGGTACTCGTGTCGCCCCCATTGCCGATCGATGTCGCCAAGCTCGCGCGCGGTATGCCACGTCTCACCGATAGTGCGCTCGCGGCGCTCGAACACACGGTCATCCGACCGGCCCAATCGGTGAGCGCACGACGGATCCCCAACCCCGACCTGGTGAGCACCGAGGAGAAGCTCGCCTTCTACAAGGCGGAGGGCGTCGCCGCCGTGGTGCAGTGCGACGGCGGTTGGCTCGGCGCGGTGACCGGGTACGCCCGTCCCGGTGCCGCGCGCGACGGCTGGTCTCGCGCGGGCATCCTCGCCTCGCCGCCCATCGTGGTCGTGACACCTGAACACTACAATCGGATGTACCGGATCCTGCAGCGGAAGATCCCGGTCACGGTGTCGATCGATATCCGGACCCGCATTGGCACCGAACCACTCCAGGCGAAAAACATCACGGCCGAAATCCCGGGCAGCGATCTCAAGGATCAGGTCGTGATGCTTGGTGCGCACTTCGATAGTTGGCACGGCAGCCCCAACGCCAGCGACAACGCCTCGGGTGTCGCCGTCGCCCTCGAAGCGATGCGCATCCTCAAGGCGGTGGGCGCCAAGCCGCGGCGGACGATCCGCGTGGTGCTCTGGAGCGGCGAGGAGGAGGGGCTGCTCGGGTCGCGCGCCTATGTCCGCAAGCACTTTGGTGATCCGCGTGACCCGGGGATCGGAACGACAGCCGAATATCAGAAGTTGTCGGTCTACTTCAACCAGGACTACGGCGCGGGGCAGTACCGCGGCGTCTACCTGCAGGGGAACGAGGCCGCTCGCGGCATGCTCACCGCCTGGATGGCGCCATTCCGCGATCTCGGCATGACCACCGTGTCGAATCAGAGTGTGGGGCAAACCGATCACGTCCCGTTCGACGACATCGGCCTGCCAGGGATCCAGTTCCTGCAGGATCACCTGCCGGCCGAGGGCGGCCATACTAACCTCGACTTCTACGACACCATTCAGGCCGACGACCTGATGAAGAATGCCGTCATCATGGCCTCCTACGTCTGGCACGCAGCGATTGCGGATGACCTGGTGCCGCGCAAGACCCTGAGGTAGCAGTATCCTTCGTCGAACTCCCCACACAAAAATCGAGACTGCCCGTGCGCATCAGTGACATGAACTGGATGCAGGTCGCCGACTACCTCTCCCGCGACGACCGTGCCGTCCTGCCCCTCGGCAGCACCGAGCAGCACAGCTTTCTCCGGCTCACCGTGGACTGCATCCTGCCGGAACGGGTCGCCGCCGAAGCGGCCGAACCGCTCGGCGTGCCCGTCTTCCCCGTGCTCGCGTACGGCGTCACCCCGTACTTCCGCGAGTTCCCTGGCTCCATCTCGCTCCGAGTGCAGACCCACCTCGCCGTGGTGAGCGATATCCTCGATAGCATGGCCCACAGCGGTTTTCGCCGCATCATGATCTGCAACGGCCACGGCGGCAACGGCGCGGTGCAGCAGTTCGCGACCGAGTGGGCCGCCGACCATCCCGGCTGTCAGGTCCTCTTTCACAACTGGTGGAATGCTCCCCGTACATGGGCCAAGGTGCAGGAGCTCGACCCAGTCGCCTCGCACGGCTCGTGGATGGAGAACTTCCCCTGGACCAGGCTGCCCGGCGTCGACATGCCGACGACGACCAAGGGCCCGGTTCCCTCGATCGACCGGATCCGCGCGCTAGACCCCGTAGCACTCCGCAACTTTCTCGGCGACGGCAACTTCGGCGGGCTCTACCAGCGGCCCGACACCGAGTTGCTCGCCCTCTGGCAGGTCGCCGTCGAGGAGACGCGCGCCCTGCTCGATGGCTCGTGGGGTGCGCCCTAGTGGCCGCAGACGCCCCACGCGTGCTCTTCTGGGGCGCCGGTGCGATCGGTGGCACGATCGCGGCCTACCTCGCCCGCGCCGGACACGACGTGACCGCCGTGGACACGGTCCGTGAGCATGTCGACGCCATCAATCACTCCGGGCTCTCGATCACCGGTCCGATCGCCTCCTTCACCGCACGGCTCCCAGCGTTCACGCCGGACACCATCGCGGGTGAGTGGGACACCATCGTCCTCGCGACCAAGGCGCATCACACCGAAGCCGCCGTCCGCGCGCTCCTGCCGCATCTCACGGACAATGGCTGCGTGATCTCCGCGCAGAACGGACTCAACGAACTCGCGATCGCCGAAGTCATTGGCGAAGCCCGGACGGTGGGCGCGTTCGTCAATTTCGGCGCTGATTACCTCGAGGCCGGTGTGTTGCTCTACGGCGGCCGCGGTACCGTCATGATCGGTGAAGCGTTCGGTCCCGAGGAGGCACGCATCTCGCCGCGCGTCCTCACGACTCGTGACGCGTGGCGGGAGTTCGACGAACTGGCCACGGCGACACCGAACATCTGGGGCAACCTCTGGGCCAAGGAGGCCTACGGCGCGATGCTGTTCGCCACCGCCCTGACCAACGAGTCGATCGCCGACGCCCTCGCGATGCCCTACTACCGCCCGCTCTACATCGGCCTCGCTCGTGAGATGCTTGGCGTCGCGGCAGCCCGCGGCGTACGCCCCGAGGCCTTCGACGGCTTCGATCCGGCGGCGTATATCCCCAGCGCGGCCCCCGGCGCCGCCACGGACTCACTCGACCATCTCGTCGCCCACAATCGCAAATCGGCCAAGACGCATAGCGGCATCTGGCGCGACCTGGCGGTGCGGAAGCGCCCGACCGAGGTCGACGCCCAGCTCGGCGTCGTAGTAACTCTCGGCGCCCAAGCAGGCGTGCCCACGCCACTCACCGCGCGGTTGGTGGAACTGATCCACGAGATCGAGCGTGGCGAGCAAGAGCAGTCGTTGGACACCCTCGATCTGCTCGCCAGAGTGCTGACGTCGTGAAACTGGAATTCCATGGCAAGACCGTGATCGTCACCGGGGCCGCACATGGCTTCGGGCGCGCAATCGCGCTGGCGTTCGCCGAACGCGGTGCGACAGTCTGGGCGTGCGACGTGATCGCGGATGAGCTGCAGGAGACCGCGCGACTCGGAGGAGAGCAATGTCACGCTCGTCGACTCGACGTCCGCGACAAGGACAGGGTCGCTGCGTTCGTATCTGAGGCCGCATCGGCCAGCGGTCACGTCGACATCCTCGTGAACAACGCCGGCGGCGTGCTCGGCCAGGTGGGCCGTCCGCTCGAAGAGGTAATCCCCGAGGACTGGCAGGCGATCTTCGATGTCAATGTGAGCGGGGCCTTCTATTGCTCGCAGGCGGTGGCGGCTGGCATGAAGGCGGCGCGCTTCGGCCGCATCATCAACATCTCGAGCGGTGCCGGCCTCGGCATCTCACTCACCGGCATCCAGGCGTACGCCTCGGCCAAGGCGGCGCAGATCGGCCTGACACGCCAGCTGGCCCACGAGCTGGGTCCATGGGGTATCACGGTCAACAACGTCGCTCCAGGCTTCGTGCGCTCCAACGCGGCGACCGAGGCGCAATGGGAATCCTACGGTGCGGCGGGGCAGCAGGCGCTCGTCGATCGGATCGCACTCAAGCGGCTCGGCTCCGTGGACGACATCGCCGCGGGGGTGCTCTTCTTCGCGTCGGAATTCGCGGGGTGGATCACCGGCCAGGTCCTCTCGATCGACGGCGGCAAGTGATGGCTCTCGATCAGGTGCTCACGCTGCTCGCCTCTCGCCATGATGTCATCCTCGATGAGCTGATCGAGTTCGCGTCGATCCCGAGCGTGAGCACCGATCCGGCCCACGCGCCTGACGTGCAACGTGCGGCCGAGTTTGTTGCAGCAAGCCTCGCCGCAGCGGGACCACTTACGGTGCGCACGCTGCCCTCGCCGGGCAATCCTGTCGTCTACGCCGAATGGCTCGGCGCGCCCGGCGCGCTCACGGTGCTCATCTATGGTCACTACGACGTGCAGCCTCCAGATCCGCTCGACAAGTGGCTAAGCCCACCGTTCACGCCGACGCTGCGTGACGGACGTCTCTATGCTCGAGGCGTGTCGGATGACAAGGGACCGATGTTGATTCCGATCAAGGTGGCCGAGGCGTTCTTCGAGGTCGAGTCGCGCCTGCCGATCAATGTCAAGTTCATGATCGAAGGCGAAGAGGAGATCGGCAGCCCCAACGTTGAATCGTGTATCATGGCGCACCGCGACCTGCTCGCCGCCGACGTCGTGATTTCAGCGGATGGCGCGATGTGGCGCATCGACGAGCCATCACTGACCGTGGCCAATCGTGGGCTGGCGGGATTGGAGCTCACAGTCACGGCCGCGGGGAAAGATCTGCATTCCGGGCGGCACGGCGGTAGCGTCGCCAACCCGCTGCACGCGATGGCACAACTCATTGCGTCATTGCATCAGCCCGACGGGGGCGTGGCCGTGGAGGGTTTCTACGATCGCGTCCGTGAGGTGAGTGCCGCGGAGCGGGCCGACATCGCCGCACTTCCGTTCGATGAGCAAGCGTACCTCGCCCAGGTCGGCGCACCCACAGCGGTGGGCGAAGCGGGCTACACCACGCTCGAGCGCCAATGGACTCGGCCGACCGTCGAGCTCAACGGCATGTGGGGCGGCTATCAAGGCCCGGGATCCAAGACCGTGATCCCATGCGAGGCCCACGCCAAGATCACATGTCGTTTGGTCCCTGACCAGACTCCGGACGAGATCGTAGGATTGCTGACCACACACCTCGAATCCCACCTGCCACTCGGCGCGCGCCTCATGGTCCGTCCGGGTGATCACGGAACTCCCGCGGCGCAAATCAACCCGAATCACTTCGCGTTGAAGGCGGCGGGCCGCGCGTTGCACGCCGTCTATGGCGTGGACCCACTGATCGTCCGGATGGGGGGCACCGTGCCCGTGGCAGAACTCTTCCAGCGTCTGATGGGACTCGACACCGTGTACTTCTCCTTTTCGACGGCCGACGAAGACTATCACGCACCCAACGAGTTCTTTCGCATGCACCGTTTGCACGAAGGCCTCGAGGCGTGGGCGCGATACTGGGACATCCTCGGAGAGACCCCCACATGACCGAGAACAGCGAGCTTGCCCGGGCGGAGGCGCAGGTCGAGGCGCATAGCGCGTCGCTCAAGAAGGAACTCGGAGTTCGGGATCTGGCGCTCACCCAGATCCTCTTCATCATCGGCCTCACCTGGATCGGGGTCGCCGGCACCCTCGGGTCCGCGCATGTCGTGATGTGGCTCCTGGCGATGGTGTTCTTCTACCTGCCGATGGCCGCGGTGGTGATCTACCTCAACAAGCTGATGCCGCTCGAGGGCGGCCTCTACCAGTGGGCCAAACTGGGATTCAATCCCACGGTCGGCTTCCTGCTCGCGTGGAATCTCTGGCTCTACGTGATCGTCTTCACGTCGGAGATCGGCCTGCAGTGTGCCACGTACCTGTCCTACGCACTCGGACCGAGCGCGGCGTGGATGACGTCAACCAGCTGGTTCGTGGCGCTTTCGTCCGCTGTCATCCTGACCCTGATGGCGGGAGCGGCCATCATCGGGCTGTCGGTGGGCAAATGGGTGCACAACACCGGCGGTATCTTCATGCTCATCATCTTCGGCATCCTCATCGTCCTGCCGTTCATTGGGCTGGCCACCCACACGCTGGCCGAGTACCATCCGTTCCGGACCACCATGCCGAAGTGGTCGCTGCTCAACCTCAACCTGCTCGGCAAGATGGGCTTCGGCGCACTGGGTGGGTTCGAGTACGTGGCGATCCTGGCTGGTGAGACCCGTGCGCCAGCGCGCGCCGTCCGGAAGTCTGTTCTTATCGCGGCACCACTCATCGCGATCATGTTTATCCTGGGCACCTCCACGATGGTGGCCTACGTCCCGGTCAATGAGATGGACCTCATCGGGCCGATGCCCCAGGTGCTCCGTGCCGGCTTCGGACCATTCGGGATCGCAGGTCCCCTGGTCACCATCGCCATCCTGATGACGCTGGCGATGCGCATCGCCCAGGTCAGCGTGAGCTTCACTGCCGTCACGCGCCTGCCGATGGTGGCCGGCTGGGACCGCATGCTCCCTGCGTGGTTCTCCCGCTTGCACGAGCGCTACCGGACGCCGGTCAATTCGGTCATCCTGGTGGCGGTCTGCTCCTTTGGTCTCTCGCTGGTGAGTCTGATCGGTGTCGGACGCGCCGAGGCATTTCAGTTGCTCTTCAATGCCGGTGGGATCTTCTATGCGTTGGCGTATCTCGTGATGTTTTCCATCCCGATCATTGGTCTGCGTGGCGTGACGCCACGGCCCCCACGGTGGTTGCAGGTCGCCTCATGGTCGGGACTGGTGATGACATTGTTGTACGTGGTGCTGTCGGTGTTCCCGATCATCAAGGTGGTGAGTGTCACCACTTTCGCCCTCAAGGTCGGATCGATGATCGTGGTGATGAACCTGGTTGGTGTCGGTATCCTGATCGCCGCGCGTCGGCGATCCTTAACTGTCGCGGAGGGGGAGTAGCATGTCGCATGAAATGAGATGGTTCCTGGGGCATCGCCGTTCGCTCACGATGGCCCTGGCGCTGGTCGCGAGCCTGAGTGGCTACACGGCAGTCCACCGGCCGGTCGCACCGACGCTCACCGGCGACTGGGACGTCTATATCGCGCTCAGCGCCGAGCCGAAGTTCGGCTTCGAGGGGTGGCGCCGGATGGGATACGCGCACTTCGCGGGTGCCGACTCCGGCCATGTCGGCTTCCTGCGCCGGCGCACCGGTCAGCCGATGCTCACCGTCACCAAGGTCACCTCAATCGGCGATTCCGTTGTCCTCACGCAGGATGACCGAGTGGAGATGCGCGCGGCCTGGCACGGTGACACGCTGGCCGGGCTCCAATACAGCAATGGCACGGTGCAGAATCGACGCTATCGATTCGTGCGACGTGGCACGCCCGGCGCGCCCGAGCCGACCCATCAGGTCTGGAAGATGCCGGCGTCCGACTCGCAGTATGCTACCGTGCTCGACAGCACGAAGCTCATGCCCACACGCGATGGCGCGATGCTCGAGACCTATATCGTTCGACCCGTGGGCACCGGACCGTTCGGCGTGGTGATGCAACGTTCGCCCTATAGTGCGACCAATGCCCGCGCCGGACGCTGGTGGGCCGAACGCGGATACATCTACATCGGCCAGCTGGTGCGGGGCCGCGGCAAGTCGAGCGGCGATGTGGCCGACTTCGGCGACTACAGCACGGACATTCAGGACGGCTACGACGCGGTCGAGTGGGCCGCCAAACTGCCCGGGAGCAACGGCAAGGTCGGCATGATCGGACATTCAGACGAAGGCCGATTGGTGTGGTTCGCAGCCGTCGGTGCACCACCGCATCTGGCGGCGATCGCACCATCCGCTGCCACCAGCGATCCGTGGCGCATCGTACCGTATGCCGCGATGGTGTTCGGTCCGATCAACGTCGACTGGACCTGTCTCATGAAGGACCGCAACATGGCCAACAACACCGCCGAGCTCGACATCGGCGAGGCGCTCACCCACCTGCCGTTGTCGAGTCTCCCCGAACGGCTCGGCTGCGGCCATCTGCCGCTCTGGGAGCGTTGGATCTCGCACAACACGCTGGACGAGTACTGGCGCGAACACGCCGCCACCACCTTCATCGACAAGGTCAAGGCCCCGGCACTGGCGCTGGCCGGCTGGCACGACGACGCGCGCGGCCCGCTCGACTACACCGATGCGCTGCTCAAGGTCAAGAATCACCCGGCATGGCACCTGGTGATGGGTGTCCATGCCCACAAGGGCGTCGACTACGTGGCAGGCGACTTCGGGCCAGAGGCGCGGTATGACTATCGCGACCTTCAGTTGCGCTGGTTCGACCATTACCTGCTCGGTCGCGACAACGGCGTCGACCGCCTGCCGCCGGTCGACATCTTCGTGCAGGGCGACAATACCTGGCGCCAGGAGAATGAATGGCCGCTCGCCCGGGCCCACGACACCAAGTGGTATCTCTCGTCTGGTGGGAACGCTCGGACCAGCTCCGGTGACGGCGTGCTCGATACCCTCCCACCGAAGGGAGCGGCGGCGGATACGTACACCTATGACCCGGGCAATCCCACACCCTACCTGATCGACTCGCGCGAGCTGGAGGAGTCGCTCAACGAGGACTACACGGTGCTCAACGCCACGCGTCAGGATGCGCTGGTCTTCACCTCCGCGCCGCTCACGCGACCGATCGAGGTGACCGGCGAGATGTCGGCAACGGTGTGGGCAGCGAGTGACGCGAAGGACACCGATTGGGCCGTCATGCTGCTCGACGTCTTTCCCGATGGGCACGCCGAGCGGGTGCAAGATGGCATTGCGCGGGCGCGCTTCCGGAACGGAATGGACAAGGTGGTGCCGCTGGTCCCGGGACAGATCGAGCGCTACGACATCGACCTCTGGTTCACGTCCAAGGTCTTCGCGCCCGGCCACCGGCTCCGGGTCAGCATCACCTCGGCACTCTTCCCGAAGTACGACCGCAACCTGAACACCGGTGGCAACAACGAGCGCGATTCGACCTTCGTGGTGGCGCACCAGCGATTGATGCACGATGCGGCGCATCCCACCCACATCACGTTGCCGATCGTGCCGCGGTAACGCGATGTTCCTCCTCCTCGCCCTGCTCCAGGTCGCGGCGCCCCAGTCGGCCCAACCCGACCTCCGCCTGTGGTACCGCCAACCGGCAACCACCTGGAACGAGGCACTGCCGGTCGGCAACGGCCGACTCGGCGCCATGGTGTTCGGCGGCCGCGCCCACGAGACCATCCAACTCAACGAGGAGACACTTTGGTCGGGTGGGCCATACGATCCGGTGGTCCCCGGCGCCTACCGGGCGCTCCCCGAAATCCGCCGGTTGCTGTTCGCCGGCGACATCCCAGCGGCACACGATCTCTTCGGCCGTACGATGATGGGCCACCCGTACGAACAGATGAAGTACCAGCCGCTCGGCGATCTCCAACTGGCGTTCCCAGGTCACGACGACGCCACCGACTACCAGCGCGAGCTCGATCTCGACAACGCGGTGGCCCGTGTCAGCTACACGGTGGCCGGCACCCACTTCGTCCGTGAAGTCTTCTCGAGCGCGCCTGATCAAGTGATCGTCGTACGATTGACCGCCGACCACCCCGGCGCGATCTCGTTCACCGCCGAGTTGCATGGGGTGCGCAATCAGGATCACTCGAACTACGGCACCGATTATTTCTGGATGGACGGCGTGCCGCCCAACCGACTCCGGCTCACCGGCAAGAGTTCCGACTACCTCGGCATCGAGGGGAAGGTGCGGTATCAGGCCGATCTGGTCGCCCTGGCCGATGGCGGTACTGTCCACACCGATCGACGCCGCCTGATAGTCACCAATGCGAACACGGTGACGCTCGTCATTGCCGCTGCGACCAACTTCGTCAACTACCACGACGTGAGTGCCGACCCGGCCGCACGCGTGGCAGCTGTGCTCGATCGGGCGCTCACACTCAGCTATTCGGAGCTCCTTGCGTCACACGAAACGGAACACGGCGGCTGGATGCGGCGCGTCTCGCTCAAACTGGGGGGGGGGCTACCAGCCGCCGACACGCTCCCCACCGACCTGCGGATTGCGCGCTATGCCACGCAGCCTGACCCGGGGCTCGCGGCACTCGACTACCAGTTCGGTCGCTACCTCCTGATCGCGAGCTCACGGCCCGGCACCGAGCCGGCCAACCTCCAGGGCATCTGGAACGACAAGTCCGATCCGCCATGGGACTCGAAGTACACCGTCAACATCAACCTGCCGATGAACTACTGGCCGGCCGAGACGGGGAACCTGGCTGAGCTCGTCGGGCCGCTCGAGAAGCTGGTGACGGAAGTTGCCGAGGCGGGAACGGAGACGGCCCGCGAACATTGGGGTGCGCGCGGGTGGGTCCTGCACCAGAACACCGACCTCTGGCGCTCGACCACACCGATGGATGGGCCCTCGTGGGGCGCATGGCCGGTGGGTGGCGCATGGTTGATGAGCAACCTATTCGAGCGTTACCGCTTCTCGGGTGATCAGGCCGATCTCGAGCGTATCTACCCGCTGCTCCGGGATCAGACGCGGTTCATTCTCGACATTCTGGTTCCGGAGCCGACCCATGACTGGCTGGTTACGGCTCCGTCGAATTCGCCGGAGAATTTCCCGGGTTGGCCCGGCAACGGCGCGTTCTTCGACGAGGTGACGGGCAGCAGGCTTTCCGCCCGGACGATGACGGCGGGCCCGACAATGGACATGCAACTGATCCGCGACCTCTTCGCCAACTTTGACGAAGCGGCGACGCGTCTCCAAGTGGATCCGGCACTGCTCGCCGAAGTGCGCGCCGCAGCGCCTCGACTCGCCCCCAACCAGATCGGCAAGCACGGCCAGGTGCAGGAATGGCTCGACGATTGGGATGAGCTCGAGCCGCACCACCGGCATCTCTCCCCGCTCTGGGGACTTTACCCGGGACATGAAATCACGCCGGAAGCGACGCCGAAGTTGGCCGCCGCAGCCGCGGTGACGCTGGATCGTCGGGGCACCGGTGGATGTGGTTGGTCCTACGGCTGGAAGATGGGCCTCCGCGCGCGACTCTACGATGGACAGGGTGCGCTCGATCAGCTGCGGGCGCTGCTCACCAAATCGTCACTGCCCAATCTCTTCTCACTCTGCGGCAAGGAACTCCAGATCGACGCCAACCTCGGCGCCGCCGGCTCGATCGCCGAGATGCTGTTGCAGTCGCATCAGGGGTTCATCAGTCTGCTGCCGGCGCTGCCGGCGGAATGGAACACGGGCCATGTCACTGGTTTGCGCGCGCGCGGCGGGGTCACGGTCGATATGACGTGGGATGCAGGTCGAGTGACCGAGGCGACTTTCGAATCGACGCAGCAGGAACGTCTCGTCGTTCGGGCCCGCGGGAAGCCGACGGCGGCGGCGAACGGCCGGGCGATTCGGCTCGAAGTGATCGGGCCCGATCGCTTCGCGTTCGCGGTAGAGCCGGGGGTGCGGTATCAGTTGCATTTTAGAAGTGAGAAGTGAGAAGTCAGAAGTGCGGGGATGAGCACGACCGAGCAGTGAACACTCAGCGGAGGTGAAGATGAACCATCTAATCAGGACAGCAATGCTCCTTGCCGGCGTGTTCGCCACGGTGACCACGGCGGCGACCGGGCAAGTCCCCGTCACGAAGCGACCACCGGTCGTGCGATCCCTGACCATCCACCGACCGGTGCCGGTCCGCCTGAACGCCGCCGACCAGTGCACCCTGAACGCGATGGTCATCGGTCACCTGCGGATGAAGGCGGCGCTGCCCAAGGAGCATCAGGTGCAACTCGACAGGCTGACCGAGGTCGTGAAGCAGCGGCTGTGGGATTCGTTGCCGCCTGACCTCATGGCATCGTCCACCCAGAGCATTCAAACGACGATCCCCGCACTCACGTCCACCGAAGCCTCCGCGGTCGCGGCCTATGTGTTGGGCGAAATTGCAATGCGTGGCGCGGTCGCTGACTCGAGTGCGGAATCCGACACGCAGGCGGATTTCGACATGCAGTATTTGAAACTCCAGATGCAGTCGGATCGCAGATCACAAGCGTCTGCGCTGCTCAGCAATGTCATGACAAAACATCACGACATGATGATGAGCATCATCGGCAACATCAAGTGACGGAATGTTCACGGCAGATCCAAGTGTGCGGCATCGACGAACATTCACGCGCTGAGACTATTGCCGAGGGGACGAGCCGACCGGCAATGCACGGATCGGCTCGACCGGGCCCAGCCCCGTGAACTGCACTTCCAGCCGGGACGGTTCGTCGCCGCCGAACTCCGAGTCCAGCGTGATGGTATGCGTCGCCGAGGCCACGAGGGGAGGAGGGGAGGCCATCCGGAATGTGGTCTTCGGACGGCCCTCCGCGTCGTAGATCCGGATCGTGGCCGAGCCGTCCGACACCAGACTCTCACCGCCCAATAACTCGACCGGAATCACGATCTCCGTGTAGCGGTCAACTTGCATCCGGAAATTCTTCGCCGTCGCGCCCTTGCCAACCAGGCTGAGGCGGAACTGCAATCGCTGCTCGGCCCAAGGCTGGGCCACCTCCCACGTTGTCTCTGTCGGCTCCCCGGGCTGCCGCTCGACCGGCGTGCGGACGAAGGCTGGAGATGCGAGGGACTGCGCGAGGTTCCACCCCCCGGGCGCGGTCGCCTCCAAATGGAAATCATTCTTCGGATCCTTGAGTCGCACCCGCTGGGCGCTGTCGAACGCCCCGCTCGTCCGGGCAGCTTCCCACTCACGGATCGCATCGAGCAGGACCGGCGTCAGCGCGTTCGCCCGCAACGCCTGGGGGCTCGCCACCATCGCAAACCCCGCCCCGTAGCCCGCCGCGCGCGCCAGCATCCATTCCATGTCCGGCAGGGTCGTCTGGTCGGTGAGTAGGTACCAGCCCAGCATGTGCGGCATGTAGTTGCGATCAAACAGCGCCTGGTTATCGATGCGATACTGCTGCATGCTCTCCTTGAAGCCACCGTACCACGGCTCGCCCCAGTTGTAGTACGACCCGATGTGCCAGTAGAACGTCTTGCTGATGCTGGTGCCGTTGATCAGGTCATGCTTGACCTCGCGCAGCACATCGTCGGCGAAGACACCGACGGCGTAATCCCCCTGCCCCGACGCGAGCGTGCCTTCGTGCCCGTCGAAGTCGATCTGATCGACGCCGGTCTCATTCAGGAAATCGGCGAGATTCCGAGCGACCTCGCGCTGCATCGCAAAGTTCGGGAAGAAGACCTTGTAGCTGTGATCGAACAGTTTTCCCACGGACTCGCCCGCAGGGTGCGCTGCAGCAGCCGTGCCGAAGGCTCCCCGATCTGCATCAAGCAGGCGGTAGGGCGGAGTCGCGGTGACGGCGCGGTACTGGATCAGCTCGTGGCCGATCTTCACGGTGTGGAGGTAGTTCTCCTTCACCTCGTCGAAGTACTCCGGCGAGGTGACCTCGATCTCGCGCTGCACGGGATCCACCGCCTGCACGAGTTTCGATGACCCCGTGAGACTGAGCCGGTCGTCGGGCACTGGGGTCACATACGGATCGTTTGTATTGATGAAGTTGGTCAGCGTGTGCACGCCGAGGTGCAGCCCGGCCGCGTGCGCCTTTGCCACGGCCACGCGCATCCCGGCCCGACCGTTGGGGAACTGGCTCTCCGACAGGACGAAGTGTCCCCAACTCTTGAAGGGCCCCTCGTGATAGAGCGAAAACAGTCCCGCACGCTTCGTGTAGGCGATCATCTCGTCCACGTCGGTCTCGCCGAACGACGAAATCAGATAGGACCGCCCGAAAAGCGCTGACTTCGGGAACCACACGCCGTCGATGGTCGGATGCGGCAACCCCTCGGCCAGCCCGATCTGCTCCAACAGGTCGAGCGTCTCCGACTCGGCCGTCGTGAACAGGGCGATGCTGCTCCCGACGACCGTCTCCCCGGGTATCGCCGCGACCGGCATGTTCTTCCTCGTCCCGCCCCAGGCATCCACTCGACGGTCATGGGAACGATTGATCGCGTAGGCCTGCAGCGCACTGCCCCACGGGTAGGCGACTGCTGCGATCCCCCGCGCCCAGGTGCTCCCCTCGCTGTTCGGCAGGTCTCCGCCGAGTGTCTTCGTGTTGAGTACCTGCAGTCCGACCGAAACCGACCCGTCGCGTACCACGCCGATCACCTCACCGACCGTCTGGATGATGATGGTCGGATAGGGCCCCCAGATGACCGCGTCGACCTTCGTTTCCGGACGCGCGCTGACGATGTCGAGCGCAAGATGGGTGGGCGTCTCCCGGGCGCGGACCACGATGCGGACGCCAGCCGGGGCGTAGTCGAGGGTGAGCAACCTGCCGGCTCGGTTCTCGGACACCAGGAGCGAAGTCGGCGGGTAGCGGCGGCCACCACTGACCAGCGTCAGGAACGGTGCCGGCTGCGAAGGATGCAAGTAGTTCGTGCCCGATATCGTGTTGCGGAGCGCGGTGAGCATGCCTTCGCGACTCACGGTGACTGCCAAGGCCCCCGCGGTGAGGGTGCACTGCGCCGCGAGCTGGGCAGCCACGGCGGTGGACAACAGCACGGCGACCAACGCCGGCAGCGCCCGTATCGTCAATCGAGCCATTTATCCACCGAAGAATCGGGAAAGGAAGTTCAACCAGTCCACTAGCGCACCACCACCCCCACTCCTCCGATTCTAGCGGGGCCGCGTATCGGGGGAAACATCACGCCCGCCCGGAAACGCGAAACGGCACCCCACACAGGATGCCGTCGGTCCGACCGTTGCCGGAGATTCGGAGGTCGAGTGTGTCCCAGCCACGCTGGAACGACGCCGGTGCGACGAGGACGCCAAACCACGCTTCTCACCTCTCACTTCTCACGCCATCCGCCGATGCCCCCGACCTACCCGCGCCATCATCGCCGGCTCCACCCCCGCCTCCTCGGCGAACGCCGGCCACCGCCCGACTGTGTCAATCACCTCATCGACGATCTCGGCGGCTCGGCGCGACTTGAGCGACGCGGTCCGGGCGACCGCCATCAGGTCCGCACGCAGGAACCCATCCCGCTTCCCGTTGAGCGACATCTGGTGCGACGACGTCCAGGCACCCTCCGGATTCCAGGCATAGGTGAGGTCGTAGGCCGGGGCGAGCGACCACTCGCCTTCTTGGTCCATCAGGAAGGCGATGTTCTTGACGTGATCGTCCTGGTTCCGGGCGACCACATTGAAGACCATCCGCCGATACAGCTGCTCGAGGGCCTCGATGGCGAGCGCCAGCCGCCGACAGGTGAGGATCGCCTCTTCGTAGGAGTGGCTGGTCGGGGCGTTGAAATCGAGATGCGCCATCGCGGCCAGCGATTGCAGGTGGATCTTCCCCCCCCCGCCGGTCCGGTCGAAGCGTCGCGTCATGAAGTGCCGCCGCCCGCCCTCCTCGAGCAACCGACTCGGCGTCATCGTGATCCCAGCCGCCCGGGCCATCACGGCGTAGGCCTGCTCCAGGACACCGAAGCCGGATGGGTCGGTGAGCCCATGATCCCCACTGCCCCGCACCCCATCGAACTTGAGCAGCCACTGCTCGAACCCTTCAGGCGCGTCCCCCTGCCCCGATCGCAATTCGTTGGTCTTCGGGTTCCAGGCGATGACCGCCTTGGCGCGCGCTCCACCGGCCGAGGTGCCAACCCGGAGGATGTCGGTCAGCGTCGCCGTGGCATTGTCCTCGACTAGCCCCCCCCCAACCGACGTGCGCTCGGCGAGCACGTGTGATGCGAGCGACACGAGTGCCGCCACATCGACCGGCTCTGCGCGCCGGCCGATTGGCCCGAGCACCGGCTCGAACTCGAGTGCTCCCATCGCCCGAGTCCCGACATAGCAGAGTCGCTCCACCGCGTCGAAGCTCTCCGGGGTGCGACCTTGTTCAGCCAACCACTTGTCGATCAACGCATGGCCGAATCGATCCGGCAACGCATCCGCCAGCATCCCGGGCAATCCGACGAACGCGGCGGGTGGCAATGCCGGGAAGGCGTAGATCCGCCGATCGAGCGGCATCGTGAGCGGCGCCGGCTCGATCCCGCTCACGGCGAACTCGGGGGTGTACTCGAACGCGGCCACCCGCCCCGGTCCGTCGATCGAGACCGCCCCGATCATTCGCCCCCAGAGCCGGACCGCCGCCGTCGTGGTCACGGCTCCCCCCACTCCCACGACGGCGATGCGTCACCGTGACGAGCAGACGACGCCCGCACCCGTCGCGGCCGGCCACTCTCCCACAGTTCCACCGGACTTGGGCCCTCGTCGGGCACGAGCACATCGAGGCCCTCGACCAAATCGAGCACCCTGAGCACCCGGACCAGCGAGACGAGGCGGGGCGAGCGACCCGCCTCGATCCCTTCGAGGGTCCGCTTGGAGATCCCCGCCTGCCGAGCCACCGCGTCCTGCGTCAAGTTCCGACGGACCCGGGCCGCCGCGAGTCGCGTACCCAAGGTGTCCAGGACAGCCTGATCTGTCATCAGCTGAGTGATCTGCATATCGCAACTCCTGACGAGTACCTATCAGAATCCAGTACTACTCGTCAATATATACGACTTCGCCCAGCCATGCATAGATGCTGACGCCGCCCACCCATAAGTGTGTAAGGGCGCAACATGTTGCGCCCCTACCTCACCGATCTAGTTCACCATGAAATCCGAAATATGCACGTCCAGATTGTGGTTGAGCCGGAGGCCCGCGATCCCCGCCGTCGAGAAATCAGGGATCTCGCTCGCCGTGAGCGTCTTCACCTCGGTCCCGTTGATCATGAAGTGCAGCATGCCACCAGCGACCCGAATCGCCATCGTGTTGCTCGCCGCACCGCTGGTCGGGTCTTCCTTGTGGACCGCATCGGTTTCGGTATAAGGCACGAGCGACGTGGGCTTGTCGTCACCGGTCCGATGGTTGATCAGGAACTTCCCTCCCTGCGGGTGCACCACCATGTAGACGTAGTTCTGATCGGCGCCATGGAGATCATGGCCGCCGACAAACACGCCGTAGGCCTCGTGGCCGGAGCTCTTGGCCTGACTGATGGTGGCGCTCACGGTGTAATCGCCGGTCGCGTTGTCCAGGGAGCGATAGTAGAGGGCCGCAGGTCCGGAGGTGAGGTGCCAGCCGGCCCCCATCGCACGAAAATTGACCTCGGTCGGCTTCGGCATCGGGTTGGAGCGGTAGGGCGGATCGAATCGGAGCATCCAGCCGTCCGGCAGGGCGCCGCCGGTGACCTTGGTGGTGGCGTCGTGATCCTGGGCGGCGAGCACTGGCGGTAAGGCTGCGACGAGGCCGAGCAGCAGGGCAATTCGCGTTGCACGCATGAAACACTCCTTCAGATTGTGGATCGAGGGGCCATTGGTACGTCGAAAGATACGCCGCCGGGGAGGTTGTTCCGGCTAAATTTGTCCTGACATCAGGAGAGACGAGCCATCACCCCTTCTCGAGCACGCGTGCGCCCAGAACCGACTGCCCCGATTCGCCTGGTAACCGACGATCTCCTCCCCCCTGCGCCAGCCCCGCCGACCCTCCCGGCATGGTTCTGGTCCGTGGTGCTCGGCGTTGTGACCCTCGCGTGCGCTGTCGGATGGCTGATCACGCACACGGCCCCGCTCCTCTGGGGCCTCGTCCCCTATACCATGCTCGGCAACTCGCTGGCGATGATCCCCTACGACTGGTACTTGCCGGCGATCGTGCAGCATCAGCCGGCCCTGCTTGTGGTGGCGATCGCCACCCTCGCCACGGTGCTGATCGAGTTCTGGAACATGGACGTTATTGCGCGCCTGCTCTCGCGCCAAGGGACGGCGGCGTTCCGGGGCCACACCGTCACGACGCGCTTGCTGGGCTGGTACCAAAAGGCGCCGTGGTGGACGCTCGTGGTCGCGGGCTTCGCGCCGGTGATTCCCTTCTATCCCTGCCGGTTTCTCGCGACGCTGGCACGTTACCCGATGTGGCGATATCAGTCGGCGATCGTGGTCGGGCGATCTGTGCGGTACGCCGTTCTCGCCGGTGCCGGATTGCTCCTGCCGATTCCCCCGGTCGCCTACTTCGTCGTCGGAGTCGTCCTGCTTGTGGTCTTCGTGACGAAGTACCTGCAGCTCCGCCGCAGCTCCCGGCCAGCGTGAATCGCGCCCTCCTGCTCCTGATCGATGGCCTCCGGGCCGATGTCGCCGAATCGGAGCTCGCGGCGGGCCGGCTGCCGAATCTGGCTGCACTGACCGCGCATGGTGCGCGCCGTCGGGCTGCAACGGTGTTTCCGTCGACCACCTCGGTGGCATATTTGCCGTTTCTCACTGGCTGCCTGCCCGGCCGCTGCAACGTGCCGTCGATTCGCTGGCTCGACCGCGAGCGCTACCGCGGGCGATGGTGGCGCGACCGCGAGGCGGTGCGCAGCTACTGCGGCTACCAGGCCGGCTGTCTCGACGCCGACATCGCCCCCGACATCGCCACGATCTTCGATCTGGTTCCGGAGAGCGTCGCGATCTTCTCGATGGTGACTCGAGGTCTCGCGGCTGACGCCGACCGGATCCAGCGCACGCGCAAGTTCTGGGGGACGGTGTCCCACTACACGGAGAACCACCAGCCGGGCGACGACGCCGTCGCACGGGAACTGCTTCGACTGACGAGCGCCGACTGGCGATTCTGCTTCGCCCAGTTCCCCGCCGTCGACGGCCACACCCACGCCGAGCATCCGAGCGCGCCACGCGTGCTGGCGTCGCTCCATCAGGTCGATCGGACCATCGGCGAGGTGATGCGCCGCCTCGATGACGACACACTCCTCATGGTGGTGAGCGACCATGGGGCTGCACCGGTGACCGCGCACCTCGACCTGGCGACCTGGTTCAGGGCACGGGG
>JBBSPX010000004.1:0-37682 GCA_038258395.1 Gemmatimonadales bacterium
ACGCAACGCACTCACCAAGCAGTACCAGCGGATGTTCGACCTCGAGGAGGTCGGCCTGACGTTTCACGAGGACGCACTCCGCGCGGCCGCGAAGAAGGCGATCACGCGCCAGACCGGTGCACGCGGACTGCGGGCAATTCTCGAGAATGTGATGACCGACATCATGTTCGAGTTGCCGACGCGCACCGACATCACAGAGGTGATCATCACGCGCGAGACGATCGACGAGGGGACCACCCCGCTGATCGTCACCGAGCAGCGGCCGCGCAAGAAAAAGGAAGCCTGAGCGTCGTGGCGACGCCGTCGCCGTTGGCGCGCTTCCCCGCCGAGTTCCTCGGCTCGTTCCCCGACCCGGTGCATGTGCTGGAGCCCGAGCTCCCCGAGTTCGCGTTCATCGGTCGCTCGAACGTGGGCAAGTCCTCGCTGCTCAACGCACTGACCGGTCGGCGCGCACTCGCTCGCGTCTCGTCGACGCCGGGCAAGACCCAGTTGCTCAACATCTACCGACTCGAACCCTGCTACCTCATCGACCTGCCCGGCTACGGGTGGGCACGCGCCAACAAGGGCGATCGCGAAGGCTACCGCAAGATGCTCGAGCGGATCCTGCGTGACCGTAGCTCGCTCACCGGGGTCGTCTGGCTGCTCGACATTCGCCACACCCCGTCCAAGGACGATCAGGAATTCCATGCCCTGCTGGTGAGTTCGGGGCGCCCGGTGCTCGCGGCGCTCACCAAGGCCGACAAGCTCAATCAGACCGGTCGCGTCAAGGCGGTCCACGAACGCGCCACGGAACTGGGGCTCGAGGCCGATCAGTTGCAGGCCGTGTCGGCCAACACCGGCGACGGCGTGGCAGAACTCGGGACGGCCATCCTCGCCGCTGCCCAGGAGGTTGTTGCATGACCCGACGACTGACGATGACCCTCGCGCTGGTGATCGCCGCGACGGCGTGCGGACCGCGATCCGCGCCGGCCCAGGCGCCGACGCCCGACGCGTCGCCCGACACCGCCGGTGCGCTGGTCCCGGCCGGCCTGGGGCAGCTCAATCAGGACATCATCACCATTCGGCTCAAGCTGCCGAACCTCGAGATCCGGTTCACACCACTGGACGAACGGGTGACCCGTCTGCTCGCCAACGATGGCTACCAGTCGCTCACGCAAATGCGGATGCGCAATCAGGAAGCGATCGATTCGGTGATCGCGCGTCAGGGGCTCAGGCGTCCGGGGTTGGTGCTGGTCGCGTTCTTCGGCCTGGCGCCCAACACCTCGTTCGATCCGTCGCTCCTGATCCTCGATTCACGGAACCGCATTGTGCGCCCCGCCGGCTTCGTCCCGCTCTCCGCGAGCTTCAGCGCACAGCGCCTCGACGCCCGGGATCAGGCCATGGGGATCGTGATCTACGAGGATGCGATTCCGGTGACCGAGCCCTTCACGCTCACCTATCTCGATGCGAGCACCGACGAGTGGCAGCGTCGGCTCACCCGCTTCGATCGTGAGCGCGCCCGGATCCAGGCCAAGGCGACCAGCGTGCCCACGCCAGGCCAACGCTGATGCCGATGCTGCCGCTCCGGAGCGTGGCGCGCGCCGATCAGATGCAGCAGCTGTCCGACCGGTGGCTCGCCGATCTCGAACATGCCTTGACCGCCAAGGACGCCGACTGGAATGCGGTGACGCGCGAGACATTGTTCGCGCTGGGCTATCCAGGCCAGGGGACGTGGGCGGAGCGAACGGGCGACGCCTTGCTGCCACTCGCGAGTCAGGTCGCATTGATGAGCTTGGACCCGGCCAACATCACCCTCGAGCCGGAGTACTACGCCGAGGTGGATGCCGAGCGATTTGCGCGAGTGAAGCCGCTGCTGTGGATGTGGTATTCGTTCGATCGGCTGCCGATCGGTGGCCAGCATGTGGCGCTGGGGATCGAGTTTCGGCGTGTCCTCGCGTCGCACATCTTCCGGAGGGTCGGTCGGAACTTCAAGTGCTTTCAGCATACCGAGTTCTCGTTCGGCTACAACATGGACGTGGGCGATGACGTGGTAGTGCACCGGCATGTGTTGCTCGACGACCGCGGCGGGATCGAACTTGGGGACCGGGTCTCGATCTCGGACTACGCTAACATCTACAGTCACACGCACAGCATTGTCGATCAGCGTGAGGTCACCACGATTCCGACCGTGCTCGAGGACGACGTGCGCATTACCTACCATGCGACCGTGCTCGCGGGCGTCCGCGTCGGACGCAATGGCATGGTCGGCGCCGCCGCGCTCGCCACCAAGGACGTCCGCCCCTACCATGTGCATGTGGGGATCCCCGCCAAGAGCGTCCGGGTCAAGCCGAACGCGCCACCGGAGTTTGTGCGGAACTCGCGGGGGTAGCCGCCTTCCCGTCCTCCGTGACACGACTGCTACACACCTCGTGACACAATCGTGGCCATGCCACGCGATCCTCATTCGGGTATAGGGGGATCCTGACGACTCGCGTCCGGCCCCCGCTGGACTCCGAATCGGGTGGCTCAGATGATGTTCGCGTTTCGCCGAGTCGCACTCGCCAGTGCGCTGCTCGTCCCCGTCATACTTACGGCCCAAGGCACTGGCCGCCTCACTGGCTCCGTCGTCGACGCCGAAACCGGCTCGGCGCTGCCCGATGTCCGCATCGAGATCGTCGGCTCCCCGCTCCAGGGGTCGACCACCGTCGACGGCCGCTTCAATATCTCCGCGGTCCCGGCCGGAACGATCGCGATCCGCGCGGTCCGCATCGGCTACGCACCGAAGCGCATCTCCGGCATCGTGATCGCCGCCGGCGACGTCACGGAGCAGGCCCTCACCCTGACCTCGCAAGCCGTCGAACTCGGTGAGATCTCGGTCACCGCCGAAGTCGAGTCGGGGAGCGTGAGCTCGGTGCTCGACGAGCAGCGCAACTCCACCGGGATCATCAACGCCGTCTCGGCCGAGCAGATTGCCCGAAGCCCCGATGGCGATGCGGCCGCCGCGGTGCAGCGGGTCAGCGGCGTGACCGTCCAGGATGGTCGGTATGTCTCGGTCCGCGGGCTCGGTGATCGGTACACTCAGGCCTCGCTGAACGGCGCCCGGATCCCTTCACCGGAGCCCGAAAAGAAGGTCGTTCCACTCGACCTCTTCCCCTCCTCGCTCCTCGCCAGCATCTCGACCAGCAAGACATTCACGCCCGACCAGCCTGGCGACTTTTCAGGCGGGTCCGTCGATATCCGCACCCGCGACTTCCCGGGCCGCGGCTTCCTCGGCGTCTCCGTGAGCGGCGGCTACAACGATGCGATCACCGGCCAAGGTGGCCATTTCGGCACCGGCGAGTCGGGCGATTGGCTGGCGTTCGGCGCAAGTGATCGACGTCTCCCCAGCATTTTCGGTCAGACCGATTTCAACCGCGCGCTGACTCCGGCGGAGAACAATGCGTTGGTCAATTCCCTCCGGAATGCCTGGTCGCCCTCTGCTCGGAGTGGTTCGCCGAACGGATCGTTCGGTGCATCGCTGGGCGGACGCCTGCCGCTCGGCAGCAATGGGCTCACCTACCTGCTCTCCAGCACCTATAGCAACACCGCCGAGGTGCGTGCCAATGAAGTGCGCGCGCTCGCGGCAACGCTCAACAGCGGGAACGCCGAGGAACTCGAGCGCTTCCAGGGCACCAGCGGCCTCAACAGTGTCCTCTGGGGCGGGATCGCCAATTTCTCGACCACGTTCGGCAGCCACACCAAGGTGTCCCTCAACAACACCTACAACCGCACGATGGACAACGAGGGGCGTCGTGAGATCGGCTCGTCGGAGAACTATGCCATCCCGCTCCTGATCCAGCGGACGCGGTACGTGGAGCGCAACATCTACTCGAGCCAGCTCGTGCTGCACCACGAGGTCGCCAACGGCCGCCTCGGGATCGACTGGGGTGGCACGATCTCCGGCGTGCAGCGCACCGAGCCGGACCGATCAGAATTCGTCAGCTCGCTCGAAAACGGCACGCCACAGTGGTTCGGGTTCTCGAACGAGGCGGCCGTGCGCACCTTCGGCGACCTCTCCGAAAACTCGAAGGAGGGCCACGCCGATTTCACCTTAACCCTCGGCGAAGCCTCCTCGGGCCCTCGCGTCCGAGTCGGTGGGCTGTATCGCAGCACCAGCCGTGACGCCCAGAATCGGGTGTATTCCATCTCGCTCAACAAACCACTTCCCGTGGGTGCCGACGAACTTCCCGCGGAGGAGATCTTCGGCGGCTCGTACTCGAGCGGCGACGACAGATATTTCCGGATCGTTCCGCTGTCAGCGGGCGGGTCCTATACCGGCGAGGAACATCTCGGCGCCGGCTATGCGATGATCGCCACCCCACTCGGCCGAAGCTTCGATCTGGTGGCAGGTGCTCGCCTCGAGCATGACCGCATCGAGGTGAATTCGCTCTCGACGGTCGGAGAGGCATCGCTCGGAACCCCGGAGTTCACCGATGTGTTGCCGAGCCTCGCGCTCACCTGGCACACCAGCGAACGCGTGAACCTGCGACTCTCGGCTACCCAAACCCTGTCGCGACCCGAATACCGCGAGCTCTCGCCGATCCTGTACCGCGAGGTGCTCGGTGGCGACAACGTCAAGGGAAACCCCGACCTCAAGCGCGCCCTGATCCAGAACTACGACCTGCGTTTCGAGTTCTACCCGCGTCGCGGCGAGATCCTGAGCGTGGCGTTGTTCGCCAAGCAGTTCAGCGACCCGATCGAGCGGATCTACCAGGGCACGTCCGGCACCCGCATCATCAGCTATGTCAACGCCGACGGCGCCCACAACTATGGCGTCGAACTCGAGGCCCGGAAGAGCCTGGATATGCTCGCCGAACGGCTTGAGAGCTTCAGTGTCTTTACCAACGCGACGATCATGCACAGCCGGATCTCGCTCGGCGATCGTAGCGGATCGGTCACCAATGCCGATCGCAAAATGGTCGGGCAGGCGCCCTATGTCCTCAACGCGGGACTGACCTGGAATCATCCCACCGCGGACGCCTCCGCCACCATTCTCTTCAATCGGGTGGGCGAGCGGATCACGGAGGCCGGGGAGCGGCCCCTGCCCGACGTGATCGAGCAGCCGCGGAGTGTGCTCGATCTCTCGGTCCGCTTCCCCGTTGCCGGACTGCTGAGCGCCCGGATCGACGCCAAGAACCTGCTCGATGCGGACTACCTGATCAGTCAAGGCGGAATCACCCGCCACTCCTATCGGGCCGGACGTGTCTACACGGTGGGATTCAACTGGTCACGGTGATTTGCTGGACATCCTGCGCATTGTGACGTGACCGTGACGGGCTCGTCGCCCGACGCCGACACACCGCGGATTGATTGTTCGCCGAGTGTCGGCGTCTCGCCGTTCATGCAGGATCATCAACCTCGAGGGGAATACAGGATGCGCTTCGGAATTGGAATGCTCACGCGGGTCGCGCTGCTGTCGGGTGTCGTGCTCGTCGGGGCGTGCAGCGACAATGGCACGGGCCCCACGACACCGACGAATCCGGCGCCGACCGGCCTCACGGCCGCCGCCAATGGCACCACGGCCATCAACGTCAGTTGGACCGCGCCGACGACCACGGCGACCCAGTTCGTGCTCCAGCGCGCCGAGGGTGCGTCGGGCAGCTTCGCCGAGATCAACCGGCCGGCTGGCGCCAGCACGTCGTATGCCGACGCCGGTCTGACTGCCGCGACGATGTATCGCTACCGGCTCGCCGCCGTACGCGACGGCGCCACCTCGTCGTTCTCCAGCGAGGCCACCGCCACGACTGATACCCCGCAGGGGAGCAGCGAGGTGATGGTCACGACCGACATCACGACGAACACCATGTGGACCAGCGACAAGGTCTATCGCCTGGTCGGCTTCCGGAAGGTCGCCAACGGGGCGACGCTCACGATCCAGGCCGGCACCAAGATCGTCGGCGACTACGACGTGCTTGGCTCCTCGCTGTTCGTGCTGCGTGGCGCGCGGATCCGCGCAATGGGCACCGCGGCGGCACCGGTCGTCTTCACGTCGGCGCAGCCGGTGGGGACACGGCTTGCCGGCGACTGGGGCGGCATCATCATGGTCGGCAACGGCATCATCAATCGCTCGGGAACCGTCGACATCGAGGGGACCGGTACCAGTGCCGACAACCCGCTGATCGCGTATTCAGGTGGTGACAACAATTTCGACTCGAGCGGTGAGTTGCACTACACGCGAGTGGAATACGCCGGCTACGGCCCGGCGCCAGACGCGGAGCTCAACTCGTTCACGCTCGCCGCATTGGGCTCCCAGACCCAGATCGACCACGTCCAGGCCCACAATGGCCTCGACGACGGCATCGAGTTCTGGGGCGGTGCGGTCAACGTGACCTATGCGGTGATCACCGAGAAGCAGGACGACGGCCTCGACATGGCCGAAGGGTACGTCGGAACCGTCCAGTACTTCCTGATCTACCAGTCCAAGGTCGTGCAGCTCCGGCCGACCGCGGGCAACGTGGCCTCCGACCCGCAGGGCATCGAGAACGACGGCTGTAATGGCAGCGGCTGCGACAACGGCTTCAACTCGACGCCGCTCACGATCCCGGTCATGGCCAATGGCACGATTGTCCTCTCAGGCGCGGGCGTGCTGCCACCCAATGGCGGTTACGGCCTGATGCTTCGCCGGGGCACTGGCGGACACTACGTCAACATCGTGGTCGCCCGGGCACCTTCTGCGGGCATCGCCTACCGCGATGCGGCGACCAAGCTGCGCGAGACCGATGGCGTTCTCTCGCTCAAGGGGATCTTCATCGCGGATGGCCCGTTGGCCTTCCAGGCGGGCCAGCAGGTCTACGGCGGAGTGGCCGGCGACGTGAACTTCGTCTCCGCGACGACCGCCGCAACGCTGTTCACCAAGTTCTCCGCCGATCCGTCAACGATGAGCGATCTGGATTTCCGGCCGGCGCCGGGTTCGCCAATCGCAACCGGCGGCTTCACGTCATGGACCGGTGATCTTGCCACTCGCGGCGCGGCGCTTGCGAAGACGAGCTACATCGGAGCGTTTGCACCGGGCGGCTCCGACTGGACCGCCGGCTGGACGGAGTATTCGGACAACTAGTCGCGAGAAGCGAGAAACGAGAAACGAGAAGCGAGAAATCGGAGGTCGGATCTGGTTGTCCGGCCCCCGATTTCCTGCGCTCACCAAGAAGTAACCACTCACCACCATCTGGCGACTCATGCGAATTCGACTCGGCATTGTCCTCGTCCTCACCATCGCTGCCTGCACCGCCGATCGCGTTGCAGCGCCGCCACCGCTCGACCAGGAACATCCGGGTCGCATGGCAGGCGACGCCATCGATTCGATCCTGCCGATGGCGGAGTATGTCCGGCGTTTCAGGGTCGGCACCGAGGAGACCGCTGGTCTGGGCGGCGAGATCCACTCACGCGATAGCCTCGCGAGTCGCGTCCTGGCCGCGACCAGCCAGCGCGACACGGTGGCACTCAGTGGCCTGGTGGTGACGCGAGCCGAGTTCGCCTGGCTCGTCTTTCCCGAACACAACTATGCCAAGCCACCCTACGAGCTCGACCCGGCGCTCTTCTGGGCGCAGATCCAGTCCTCCAGCAACAAGGGCGCCGGCCGCCTTCTCGGCCGCTACGGCGGGACACAGCTCAGCTTCCAGTCCCTGGCCTGCACTCGGGACACACTGCAAACCCGAAGCGAGCGACTCACGATGTGGAGCGGCTGCACCGTGCGCTTCACAAGTGACGGCACTGATCAGGAGACTGCACTCTTTGGAACGATCGTGGAACACGACGGCGTCATGAAGCTGCTGGGGTACGGGAACGAGCTGTAAGGGTGAGCATCCCGCTAGATTTCCTCCACGCCGTGAAGCATTCACCGGCTCGCCAGGAGGGGATGTGAACAGCACAGCACCGAGTCCGCAGCCAGCCGCACCCACCGTCGAGGAGGCACGCGCGGTCGCAGAGGACGCCCGCGAATCCGATTGGGTGAGCCCGAGCTTCGTGCGCGAACTCTTCGCGGGCTCGCTCCGACTCGATCTCATCGATCCGTTCCCTGCCCCGACCGCCGACGAGGTGGCGCGCGCCGAGCCGTTCATGGCCAAGCTGCGGGAGTTTCTGGAGCAGCGGGTCGACAGCGATGCGATCGATCGCGATGGCGTGCTCCCCGACGCGGTGGTGCGCGAGCTCCAGGAGATGGGTGCGTTCGGCATCAAGATCCCCACCGAATACGGCGGCCTGGGCTTCAGCCAACTGATGTACACCCGCGCCATCGGGCTGGTCACCTCGAAGGACGGCTCGCTCACGGCGCTGCTCTCCGCGAGCCAGTCGATCGGTGTTGGGGTGCCGGTCCTCCTCTTCGGCACCGAGGCACAGAAGCGCAAGTATCTGCCACGACTCGCAGCTGGAGAGATCAGCGCATTCGCCCTCACCGAGACCGGCGTCGGATCCGACCCTGCCGGCCTCGCGACCACGGCGACGCTGTCCGAAGACGGCACGCACTGGATCCTGAACGGCGAGAAGCTGTGGTGTACCAACGGCCCCATCGCCAGCGTGATGGTGGTGATG
Source organism: Gemmatimonadales bacterium (assembly GCA_038258395.1). GTDB lineage: Bacteria > Gemmatimonadota > Gemmatimonadetes > Gemmatimonadales > GWC2-71-9 > Palsa-1233. The sequence goes on from JBBSPX010000004.1 coordinate 8,545, forward strand.
GCCCGCACCGGCAAGCGCATTTCGGCGTTCATCGTCGAGGCGGAGTGGGAAGGCGTCGAGACAGTGCACCGGCTCGAGTTCATGGGACTCAAGGCGATTGAGAACGGCGTGATGCGCTTCACCAACGTGCGTGTCCCCGCAGAGAACCTGATCTGGGGCGAGGGGAAGGGCCTCAAGCTGGCCCTGACGACGCTCAACACCGGTCGCCTCACGCTGCCGGCTTCGGGGGTGGCGGGCTGCAAGCGCGCGCTGGTCATTTCGCGGAAGTGGGCGGCCGAACGCGTGCAATGGGGCCAGGCAATCGGGAAGCACGATGCCGTGGCCCAGATGCTGGGCAAGATGGCCGCGGACGTCTTCGCGATGGAGGCGGTGAGCGACCTCGCATCACTGCTGGCCGATCGCGGGGGCACCGACATTCGTCTTGAAGCGGCGATGGCCAAGCTCTGGAACGCCGAGATGGCCGATCGCATTGTGGACGATTGTCTGCAGATCCGCGGCGGACGCGGCTATGAGACGGCGGCTTCGCTCAAGTTGCGAGGCGAGCGCCCCGATCCGGTCGAGCGGCTGTACCGTGACAACCGGATCAATCGGATCTTCGAGGGGTCGAGCGAGATCATGCGGTTGTTCATCGCGCGCGAGGCCGTCGACACGCACTTGCAGGTCGCCGGTGACTTGATCGACCCCAAGACGAGTACCGGCACCAAGTTCAAGGCGTTGCTTCGCTCGGCGTGGTTCTATCTCCGTTGGTGTCCACCGCTGTGGGTTGGATTCCGCGCGTTTGGATTCGAGCGTTTCGGCGAACTTTCCGGGCACATGGCGTTCGTCGAGCGACGCTCGCGGAAGCTCGCGCGCACGCTCTTCCATGCGATGATCCGCTTTGGTGCCAAGCTCGAGCACCGGCAGTCGGTGCTGTTCCGCCTGGTCGACATCGGCGCGGAACTGCTGGCGATGTCGGCGGCGATGAGCCGGGCCAGGGCACTCGAGGCCGAGGGGAATGAGAACGCGGTCGAACTGGCGGACATCTTCTGTCGTCATGCGCGGACGCGGGTCGATGACCTCTTCCGGGGCTGCTTCGGGCCCGACGATGTGGCCACCTACAAGAGCGCCCAGCGTGTGCTGGCCGGCGACCACGCCTGGCTGGAGCAGGGGATCGTGGGCGGCTGAGTTGACATATCAATTATTCTTGATACGTTACTCCTTATGACAGCCGCTCCCGCCCTGCCCGCCACCGCACAGCTCTTCCAGGCGCTATCCGACCCCACGCGTCTTGAGATCGTCGCTCGGCTCCGTCAGGGTGAGCGCTGCGTGTGTGATCTCCAGGACCTGCTCGACGCCGCACAGTCGAGGCTCTCGTTCCACCTCAAGGTGCTCCGCGAGTGCGGGCTGGTCACCGACCGGCGCGAGGGGCGCTGGGTCTACTACACCCTCAACGCCGAAGCCTTGGCCGCCGCGCGCAACCAACTCGACGACCTGATGCCGATCACCACGCGCTCGGTGGCGGCCGGCTGCTGTACCTGATCTCTTTTTTTGAGTAACATATCAACCATTCTTGATAACTGGAGCAGCACCATGACCACCACCGCCCCGTCCCTCCGTGAGACCGTCCAGCAGAAGTACGGCGATGCCGCGCTGCGTGTCCTCGAAGGCGCACGCTCCTCGTGCTGCGGCGGTACCGCGGCTGACGGCACCTGCTGCGATCCGATCACGTCAAACCTCTACAGCGACGACCAGGCCGCGACCATCCCCGAGGAGGCACTGCTCGCCTCGCTCGGCTGCGGCAACCCGACCGCCCTCGCGGCACTCGAGCCGGGACAGACGGTCCTCGACCTGGGGAGCGGGGGGGGGATCGACGTGCTGCTCTCCGCCAATCGCGTGGGCCCCCATGGCCATGCCTTCGGTCTCGACATGACCGACGCGATGCTCGAGCTCGCGCGCGCCAATCAAACCAAGGCCGGTGTCACCAACGCGACCTTCCTGAAGGGCGACATTGAGAAGATCCCGCTCCCCAACGAGTCGGTCGATGTGATCATCTCGAACTGCGTGATCAACTTGTCGGCCGACAAGCGCACCGTGCTCGCGGAGGCGTTCCGCGTGCTCCGACCCGGTGGGCGGTTCGCGGTCTCCGATGTGGTCGTCCGCGGCGAACTGCCCGCCGCGGTGCGCGAGAGCATGATGCTCTGGGTCGGCTGCGTCGCCGGCGCACTGGGCGAAGACGAGTTCACCTCACTCCTGACCGATGTCGGCTTCACCGATGTCTCCATCGAGCCGACCCGCGTCTACGAGTTCGCCGACACCAAGGCGTTCCTCGAAGCCGCCGGTCTCGATGCGACGACCATCGCGAACGAGATCGGTGGCAAGGTCATGGGCGCGTTCGTCCGGGCCACCAAGCCGAAGGGTTCCTGCTGTGGAACGGACTGCTGCAATGGCTGATCAGTCGTACGCACGGATCGCGACGTGAGTAAGCGAGTGGGCGTCGGCACCATACTCAGCCGTCTGCCGCGGACGGTCTGGCTGGTCGGACTGATCTCGCTGCTCAACGACGCCGCGTCCGATCTGGTCTACCCACTCCTGCCGCTCTATCTCGCCGCCGTCATCGGCACCGGCCCAAGAACCCTCGGCCTGATCGAGGGGCTGGCCGAAGCGGCAGCGAGCGTGCTCAAATTGGTGTCTGGAGTGCTGGCCGATCGATCCCGTCGCACCAAGCCCTGGATCGTGGCCGGCTATGGGCTGGCGGGGTTGAGTCGACCGCTCTTTGCGCTGGCCGCGAGCTGGCCGGTGGTCTTGGTCCTCAGGTTGACCGATCGCGTCGGGAAGGGACTCCGCAGTGCTCCGCGCGACCTGCTGCTCGCCGGCAGCGTCAGCTCGGCAAGCCGCGGGCTGGCATTTGGCATACACCGGGCGATGGACAACGCCGGGGCAGTGATCGGTCCGCTCGTTGCAGCATTGTTGCTCGGGTTCGCGATGCCGGTCCGACACATCTTCATGTGGACGCTGGTTCCCGCCCTCCTCTGCCTCGTCATGGCGCTCTTGCTCAAGGAACCCCCAGCCACCCCACGACCGGTCGCCGCGCCAGCGCGTGGACGACTCAGCGAGCTTCCAAAAGGCTACCACCGCTTCCTGATCGCGGTCGGACTCTTCTCGCTCGGCAATTCCTCCAATCTCTTTTTGCTCTGGCGTGCTCGGGAACTCGGGATTGCCGATCAGCACATTCCCCTGCTCTGGGCAGGAATCTCGGCGATCACGATGCTGGCCGTTGCCCCACTCTCGGCCCTCTCGGACCGGTTGGGTCGGCGAACCCTTCTCGTTGGCGGATACCTCGCGTATGCCGTGGTCTATGCCAGCATCGGTCAGTTGACCGCGGGCGGAGCCCGTCTGCTCATTCTCTTCGGCTTGTTTGGGCTCGTGCTCGCCGCGAGCGAAGGAGTCGAGCGCGCGGTGGTGGCCGACCTGGTCCCGCCTGAACGGCGCGGCAGCGCCTATGGCTGGTTCCACCTCACACTGGGAGCGACACTACTCCCCGCATCAGTGGGCTTCGGATGGCTGTACGAGGTCGCATCACCGGCGGTAGCATTCAGCACCGCCGCAAGCGCCGCATTGGCTGGCGCACTGCTGATGCTCTGGTGGGTGCCGTTCGAGCGGCCGGAGACAACACCGTGACTGCCACGCCTGAACAATTGGTCGAACGTCGGGTACTCCGAATGGTGCTGGCAATCAATGCAGCGATGTTCGCCATCGAACTCGCGGCGAGTTGGTGGGGTGATTCGGTCGGACTCCTCGCCGATTCGCTCGACATGCTCGCCGATGCAGCAGTGTATGGACTCGCGCTAGCCGCGGTGTCGCGTTCGACCCATGGTCAGGCGCGTGCCGCTTCGATCAGTGGCACGCTCCAGATCATTCTAGGTACTGGCGCGTTGCTTGAAGCGTTCAGGAGGTTCGTCGCCGGGAGTCAACCGGAAGGCGGGCTGATGATCGCCATCGGCCTGCTCGCACTCGTCGCGAACGTCGCATCCCTCTTCCTGCTGGCTCCGATCCGGCGTGGCCGAGTTCATTTGCGCGCCGCCTGGATCTTCTCCACCAACGACGTGCTCGCCAACGTGGGTGTGATCACATCCGGACTCCTGGTCGGGCTCCTCGGTTCCCGCATCCCGGACCTCCTGATCGCCAGTGTCATTGCGGTCATCGTGGTTCGAGGGGGCCTGAGGATTCGTCGGGACGCGAAGGCGACGCGGAGCGCGAGCACGCCGACGGCTAGCGGAATGGCGATGGGGACGGCGGGAGCGCCCTCGGACTCAAGCTCGTGCTCGCCGTCGGTGCCGTGACTGGAGTCGTCAACCTCGCGGTGGCGGTGGTGGTCGGCGACATCGGCGGGTCACTCCTGGTGACGCTCAACGCGATGCGACTGGCGGCGTTTCGGCCGGTGGGGGATCAGCACCCCCCACCTCGCGACGCCGCCAACTGAAGGAGAGGACCGGCATCACCACACGGTCAGCAGAGGGATGACGATCCATTGCAGCAGCGACGACACTCCACTTCCGGAGATTTGCGCCGGTGCTTCCCGTGCTTGATTTTCTGGCCGTGTGCACCTTCGCGCCACCTGGATCTTCTCCACGAACGACGTGCTCAGAAGCGTGGGTGTGATCACGTCCGGACTCCTGGTCGGGCTCCTCGGCTCCCGCATCCCGGACCTCCTCATCAAGTGATCGTGGTGCGCGGAGGCTTGAGGATCCGCCGGGACGCGAGGTAGCGCCTCCTTCAGTCTCCGGAATAGCGCAACAGTCGCAGTGCATTTGCCACGACCACAAGCGTACTCCCCTCGTGGACGAGGACCGCCGGTCCGATCCCGAACACACCGGTCGTCGTGGCCAGCACGAGCAATCCGATCACCCCGAGAGACAGGTACAGGTTCTGCCTGATGACCGATCGTGCCTGACGAGAGAGTCCAACGGCGAACACCAGTTTTCCGAGATCGTCTGCCATGAGCGCAACATCAGCCGTCTCGAGCGCGATAGCGGTCCCTGCCCCGCCCATGGCGATCCCCACCGTGGCATTGGCCAACGCAGGCGCGTCGTTCACCCCATCGCCAACCATGGCGACCTGCCCGTGCGCACCGATCATCTCTCGAATCGCAGCGACCTTGTCCTCTGGCAGCAGGCCCGATCGGACCTCGTCAACACCTACCTCGGCGCCAACCGCGTTCCCGACTCCCGCGTTGTCCCCGGTGAGCATGACGATGGGGCCAATCCCAAGCCTCCGGAGTCGATTGAGCGTTGTCGCCACTCCTTCGCGCGGTCGATCGGCAACCCCGAGAACACCCAGCCAGCGCCCGGCGTACTCGACCGCCATCGTGCTGCGCCCGGTCGCTTGAAGTTCGTCGATCGCTTGCCGGATCTCGTCTGGTATTGTGGCCCCTGAATCCTCCCACAATTCCAGATTGCCAATCGCGACCGGTTTGCCATCGATCGTCCCGCGGATGCCCCGTCCCGTGATGCTCTGCACATCCACAGCCGGCGACGGCACCAGTTCACGTTCCTCAGCCGCCCGCACCACGGCTGCAGCGAGTGGGTGTTGGGAGTGTTGTTCGACGCCAGCGGCAACGCGTAACAATTCCTGTTCGTCCTGACCGGACGATGCGCGGACGTCGGTGACTTCCGGCTGCCCCTCGGTGAGCGTGCCCGTCTTGTCCAGTGCCAGGGCGCGCAATCGCCCCAGATTCTCCAGGTGCGCACCGCCCTTGATCAGCACGCCCGATCGCGCCGCTTGCGCGATGCCGGTCAGGACCGCCGCCGGTGTCCCCAGGGCCAACGCACAGGGAGAGGCCGCGACCAGGAGCGCCATGCCGCGATAGAACGACGTCGATAGTTCCCATGCCCCGATCAACGGCGGGATCACAATGAGGAGAAGGTCGGCCACGAGGACCGCGGGCACGAAGATCCGCTCGAAGCGTTCCGTGAAGAGCTGTGTCGGCGCCTTCTGGGCCTGCGCTTCCGCCACCAGCGTCACGACCCGATCGAGGGTCCGGTCACCGACGACACGGGTCGCCCGGACATGCAACACGCCATCGCCATTGATTGTACCGGCGAACACCTCGTCGCCAGCACTCTTCGAGACAGGGACAGATTCACCGGTGATTGGAGCCTGATTGACGCTCGAGGCCCCGGCCGTGACCTCACCATCCACGGGAATGCTCTCACCCGACCGAACGATCACGATGTCGAATGGTCGAACCTGCTCAACGGGTATACTGACCGTGCCCTCGCCGCGCTGAATCGTCGCCGAGCGTGGCGCGAGATCTCCCAGGGCCCGAATGGCGTCACGGGCACGACCCATCGCCGCATGTTCCAGGGCATGTGCCAGCGAGAACAGGAACAGCAGAAAGGCGCCCTCGGCCCACGCCCCGAGTACCGCTGCGCCGATTGCGGCCAAAAGCATGAGCAGGTCGATGTCGAACGTGATCCTCCCCGACATCACGGCCCTGGACCAATGCTTGACCAGATCCAGGCCACCCAACAGATAGGCGCACAGGTAAAGGGTCACCACCAGGCCGATGGGCGCACTGAGCCAGTGCTCCAGTCCGAACCCTGCAAGGAGGGAAACACCGGCGCCCAGACTCCACGTCAGCTCGCGGTGGCGATGATACCAGCCGAGGGCATCGGATTCGGATTCCTTGGGCTCCGCTTCCGCCTCTTCCGCGGGCCCGGCGGCGACACCAAACGCATCGAGCTTCTCCCGGACTGCCTTGGCATCGGTCACCTCGCGATCAAATTCGATCGCTGCCTGCTGGGCGGGCAGATTCACCGAGGCGTTCAGGACCCCGGGTAGATCCCGTATGCCCCGCTCGATGCTCATCCCGGCATCCTCGGCACCGATGACCCGCAGCCGCACAATCAGATGTCCGTACCGTGAGGCGATCTGGGCGCCACTCGAGCGAGCCAGACGCTGGACATCACTCACCGACAGCCGAGCCGGATCGAAGTGGAGACACAGCGCTCCGGTGCGCGTACCGTCCTCATGGACGACATGCACCTTCTCGATCCCTGGTTCCGTTCGGAGCACGGCTTCGAGTCGCTGGACACACTCATCGGCCTCGTCGGGGACGTCAGGCAACAGGAGGGTGAGATCGATACGGATGTGCTTGCTCATGGCGCACTCCCCCGAGGAGCCAAGTCGACAACGGTAGACTGGGTCCGCTCACTGCGACGCTCGAACATCAAGTACAACAGCGGCAGGACCAACAGGGTCAACAATGTCGCCGTGAACAGGCCGCCGATCACGACCGTCGCCAGTGGCCGCTGGACCTCCGCACCCGACCCGTGCGAAAGGGCCATCGGCAGGAAACCAAGGCTGGCAACGAGTGCGGTCATCAACACCGGTCGCAGACGTGTCAGGCCACCCTCGCGGACCGCCTCGTCGAGTGGCACGCCCTGTTCACGGAGTTCATTGAGATAGCTGACAAGCACCACGCCATTCAGGACGGCGATGCCGAACAACGCGATGAAACCGACGCCAGCCGAGATGCTGAACGGCATCCCCCTGATCAGTAGCGCGATCACGCCACCCACGGTGGCGAGCGGGATCCCCGTGAAGACGAGCGCAGCCTGGCGAATCGAACTGAACGTGGCATAGAGCAGGAGGAAGATCAGGAGCAGGGACAGCGGTACGACCAGCATCAATCGGCGTGTCCCCCGCTCCAGATTCTCGAATTGTCCCCCGAAGTCCACCCGGTATCCCGGCGGCAAGCTCACGGTACCCTCCGAAAACAATCGCTGGACATCGGCAACGAAAGATCCCATGTCTCGCCCGCGCACGTTGCCCTCGATGATCACGAGTCGTGACCCGTCCTCGTGACTCAGGTCAGCCGGTCCCTGCACCTCGGTGATACTGGCGAGTTGGCCGAGAGGCACACGTGCCCCGCTTGGTGCGCTCACCAGCAGGTTGGCCACCGCCTCCTTGTCGCTGCGCGCCGCTTCCGGGAATCGCACCGCCAGGGCGAACCGTCGTTGACCCTCGAGGACGGTGGTGGCAACCGCGCCACCAATCGCCTCGACCGTGTGCATCACATCAGCCGCGTTGATGCCGTAGCGAGCGAGCTGGTCAGGCAGCACCGCGATCTCGAGTTGCGGTAGCCCCGTGAGCTGTTGTGCCTTGAAGCCGGTGGCACCTTCAAGATCCGCCAGGGCAGCCACTGTCTCATCGGCTTTCTGCCGCAGGATGTCGAGATCGTCCCCGAAAATCTTGACCGCCAGGTCCGAACGAACACCCGCGATCAGTTCATTCACACGCAGCTCGATCGGCTGGCTGAAGGAATAGACCAATCCCGGTATTCCGTCGAGCACCTCCGACATCCGGGCCTCGAGCTCATCCTTGGTCTCGGCCCGCACCCATTGATCCGAAGGGTGCAGCATCACCAGCACATCGCTGATGTTGACCCCCATGGGATCGGTCGCGATCTCGGCACGGCCCGTCTTGCTGACGACGTCCCGAATCTCATCGGGGAAGGTCTCGAGGAGGCGGGCCTCCATCCCGGTGGATTGACGGACGGATTCCTCGAGCGAGACACTCGGCAACCTCAGGACCTGAACTGCGAACGACCCCTCGTCGAGTCGCGGAATGAACTCTGCTCCAAGGAAGGGGAAGGTCGCCACCGCAGCAGCCACCGCAATGGCCGACGCTGCAAGCACCTGGCGCCCGTGAGCAATGGTCCATTCCAGCGCCGGCGCGTACACCGCCTTGGCTCGACGGATCAGCCAGACCTCCCGTTCTTCGACCCGCCCACGGAGGCCAATCGCGATCAGTACCGGAGTGAGCAGGAACGTCAGGATGAGGGAGCCGGCAAGGGCAAACACGACCGTCAGTGCCATCGGACGAAAGAGTTTTCCTTCGACGCCTTCGAGTGTGAGAATGGGCAGGTAGACCACGATGATGATGCCGACGCCAAACAGGATCGGGCGCGCGACCTCAGCACACGCCTCACGCACCCGTTCGAGGAAGCCGCGTTCATCGGATCCATGCTCACTCAATCGTCGCATCGCATTCTCGACCATGACCACAGATCCATCGACCACCAGCCCGAAGTCGATGGCCCCCAGGCTCATGAGGGAGCCCGCGATACCGACCTTGACCATCGCGCTGAACGCGAACAGCATCGACAGGGGGATGGCCGCCGCCACAATGAGAGCCGCACGGATATTGCCGAGCAGCAGGAACAGGACAGCCACCACGAGCGCGGCGCCCTCGATCAGGTTGCGCTCCACCGTGCCGATGGTACGGTCCACCAGCTCGGTCCGATCATAGAACGGCACGAGCGAGACGCCTTCGGGGAGCGTTGCTTTGGCCGCCTCGAAGCGTTCCCGTACATCGGCGACCACCGTCCGTGCGTTTTCCCCGACACGCATCATCACGATGCCAGTCACCACTTCGCCGCGACCATCCTTGGTCACCGCACCCTGTCGAATCGTGTGGCCGACCACCACATCGGCCACATCCCGCACCAGCACCGGGACGCCCTCCCGACTGGCCAGGACGATGCTCCGGATCTGATCAAGGCTCTGGACCTGACCGACCCCTCGGACCACCAATTGCTCTGCACCTCGCGTGATGTACCCACCGCCAGCATTGACATTGTTGGCCTCGACCGCATCGAGCACCTCAGCTAGCGTGAGCTGATACTGGATGAGCGCTTCAGGTCGCACGAGGACCTGATACTGCTTCTCGAAGCCGCCGAACGCATTGACTTCGGCCACGCCGGGAACGGCGCGGAGCTGCAGCGACACGATCCAGTCCTGCATGGTCCGCAACTCCGTGGCGTCGAATCCCGCCCCGGAGTCAGCGACCACGGCGTACTGGAAGATCTCTCCCAGCCCGGTGCTGATGGGTCCCATCTCCGGGGTACCCAGCCCGGTGGGGATCTCCTCTCTGGCCTGCTGGAGTCGTTCCTGTACCTGCTGCCTGGCGAAATAGATGTCGGTGCCGTCCTTGAAGACGACTGTGACCTGTGAGAGACCGAACTTGGAGAGGGAGCGTATCTGCTCAAGCTCCGGCAAACCGAACATGGCCAATTCCACCGGAAGGGTGATTTGCCGCTCGACCTCGAGCGGCGAGAGCGCCGGTGCGTTGGTGTTGATCTGGACCTGCACATTGGTCACGTCGGGAACCGCATCGATCGGCAGCCGCACCATGGACCAGAGCCCGACACCGATGAGCCCAGCCGTCATTGCAAGAACGAGCAACCGATTTGCGAGCGCGAACGCGATGAGTCGTGGCATGTCGTCTCCCTCAGTGGCCGTGCTCACCGATCTCGCCCTTGGCGAGTTCGGATCGCAGCATGAAGGCACCAGCAACCACGATCGAATCACCGATCGACAGTCCGGAACGGATTTCCACCAGGTTCGCTCCGATGGGCGGCCCGGTGATCACGGGGTGCTCCCGAAAGTCTCCGGGATGGTCACCACGTACGAAGACCACCTCGCGACCCTCCAGCATCTGCACGGCATCCCTCGGTATGGCTGCGACGGTGCTCGTGCTGTCTCCCGATCCGATCATCGCGGTCGCGAACATGCCGGGCCGCAGGGCCTGATCACGATTCGGAACCTCGACCCGGGCTCGGACGGTACGGGTCGCGCTGTCCAGTGTCGCGCCGAGGTACACGATCTTCCCTCTGAACCGACGGTCCGGAAACGCGGACGTGGTCACCCGGACCTGCTGTCCCACCCGGACCGCGCGCAGATCCCGTTCGAAAATGTCGAGCAGGACCCAGACCCGGCTCAGGTCGGCCACCACGAAGAGTTGGTTCTCCGGAGCAGCCATCTCGCCACGCGTCACGTGCCGCTCGACGACGGCCCCGGCGAATGGCGAGGTCAAGCCGAACTCACCGCCCTCCCCATGTCCGGCACCGAGCACGCGCAGGCGCTCCCGACTGCCGCGGAGCGCCGCCTCGGCCCGGCGAAGATCGGCCTTGGCATCGAGCAATTCCTTGCGGCTGGAGATTCCCTGCGCCTCGAGACGCTTCTCTCGGTCGAAGTTTTCCTGCGCGATCTCGAGAAGTGCCTCAGCTTCGGTTTCCTCGCTCCGCACCTGGCCAACTTCGGGGCTCTCGAGCACCGCAAGCACCTGTCCGCTCCGGACACGGTCGCCCAGGTCCGCCCGGAGTTCGAGGACACGGCCTGACGTCCGGGAGCCGATATGGCTGACCAGATTCGCATCGTAGGTGATCGAACCGGTCACCAGGAGTCCCGAGGCGGCGACCCCAACGACCGGTCCGAGACGGATACCGGCTGCCGCAGCGCCGGCACTGTCGACCTTGATCGTGCCGGCTTCCGCCGCCGGAGTCGCGAGATCCTCGGTCCGGGCATCGGGGCTGTTGCAGGCAAACAGACCTGTCATGAGCAGCACGAGCATCCCGCGACGAGCCGGACGCTGGATATTTCTTGGTGTGCGCACTCCTCGGCGGGTTGGAGAGATGGTGGTCATCGATTGTTCTCCTGTGGGGCGAGAGGTGTCGAACTGGCTTCGTCAATCGGTGCACCGATGGCCAACTCCAGTCGGAGGAGTGCATCATGCCGCGCCTGCCAGGCGTCCCAATACTCGAGTTCGGCATCGAGCAACTGGTTGCGGAGCAGGAGCAGTGTCGGCAGGCCGACCTTGCCTGCCTGATAGGCGACTTCGAGAAGTTCGAGGTTCTGGTGTGCCGGGCCGAGCACGAACTGTTCGAGAGCGATGCTTTCGTCGCTGGCCATCCTGTAGGTCTGGTAGGCCTCGTTCACCTGCAGGCGTGCCGAGAGCTCGAGCGCCTCGAATCGACGCTGTGCCTGATCGAGTCGGGCAGTCTCTTGATCCACACGACCCTGATTCCGGTCCAGAATCGGGAGCGCAAGCCGGAGTCCCAGGCCGATACGGGTCTCATTGTCTCCCGCATCGCGACTCAGGAGTCCGCTCACCTGAGGGGTCGGTATCCCTTGACGGCTGGCGAGCCGCCGCTGGAGGTCGATTTGATCGATCACACGACGTTGTGCGACCAGATCAGGCCGACGGGAAAGCGCAGTGGCGACAAGCCGTGCCTGGGAGAGCTCATCGGGATCGGGGATGGCGGTCTCGATCTCCACGAGTCGAATCGGGAGTTCCGGCCCCACACCGACGGCCAGTCGGAGAGCATTGAGCGCTGACAGTGCAGTTCGACGGGCACCGAGCAGGCGGGCCTGTGCCCTACCGAACTCGATCTCTGCCAGGTTCGCCTCGAGCGAACTGATCTCTCCTTCGCGCAATTGAATGCGGGTGACAGCGTACAACCGCTGCGTCGCCGCCACCATTGTGTCGGCAACGCCAAGGCGTTGGTTCGCTGCGAGTGCCCCGATGAAGGCGAGCGATGCGCTCGCTACTGCGCGCCGTTCAGCGTCGTTGACATCCGCGATGCTCCGGTCGACTCCGGCTCGTGCGGCGTCGATCCGGAGCCCTCGTTGACCGGACCATGGCAGGTCGGTGGTCAGGGCGAGCCCGAACTCCGGATTTCGGCCGGCGACACCCGCTTCGTACCGCTGGATCTCCAGGGTCGGGTTGAGGCCTTCGACGCGCGACTGCCGAACGCCCCCGAGCGACATCGCAACGGCCAGTCGGTCTGCGCGGAGATTCGGATTCTGGGCGAGCGCCAGATCCCGGGCCCCCTGTAGCGTGAGCACAAGCGTATCGCCTGGTGACGGATCAACCCTGCCTGCCGTCGCGCGCGCAGGCCCCGCCAACGTGACGGCCCCGGTCGCCAGGATCAGCAGCGTACCAATGATTCCCATGCCTTGCCTCGTGTCCACGTCCGTGCCGTGACCGTGACAACCGGCATGCGGTCGTCACTCGCCCAGGGCGGACAGTTGATGATTGGCGGACGATTGTGGGTGAGACGACTGGAAACGCGAATCAGTACCGCGACATCAGCCGGGAGAGGTCAGCTTCTGGGAGGACGGAACGAGGATCGAACCGATGCCGACGGGGGCACCTGGGACCTGGAGGCGAGCATGGGTTCGGCGGCGAGGACCGCGAGCGGCGGTCGACCGAAGTCGACGAGGCTCAGGGTACCGTGTTGATGGGTGCAATGGTCGGAGCCCGTGCCGTGCTCGTGGTCAGGACCATGTTGGTGGGTGCGGACCACAGTCACATCGCTGTCCTCGTGCCCGTGGTCACCCAGCGCGTCCGTGCTGTGGAACACCGCAGACTGGAGGGTCTCATGGTGCACCTCGCCATCCCGCATGCTCCCATAGACCGGCTCGACGAGCGAGCCGGCCATCAGGCCGAGCATGAGCAGGTTGATCCAGCGAAGGCGACGCACCCGAATAGGCTCCTGAGGTCCCTGGTGAGAATACCCTGATGGCGAGGCGTGTCTCTCAATTTGCAAGATGCTGACGTCTCTCTCTGGATGTCAACATCCTTGTTGCGATGGCCAATCGTCGCGGAACTCGTCGCGGAGCGATCGAAGTCCGTCGGAATTGTAACCCTCGGCCCTGTTCAGCTCGGCGGCCGATCCCTGAGAGGCCCTCCCTCAGCGCCGGCCAAGCCCGCTCCGCTCCTCCCCCAACCACGCATACGTCGCCGGAAGCACGAGCATGTTGAGGGCAGTGGCCGTGAGCAGCCCGCCCAGGATGACGACTGCCAGTGGCGCCTGGAGTTCGCTTCCCGGTTCGCCCGCAGCCATCGCTAATGGCACGAGCGCCAGTCCGGCCGTGAGTGCCGTCATCAGGATTGGTGCGAGTCGCTCCTCTGATCCACGACGGATCGCCACATCGAACGACACGCCTTCGGCCAGCAACGCCTGATAGTGGGACAGGAGTAGGATACCGTTCCTGGTGGCGATGCCGAACAGGGTCACGAAGCCGACCAGTGACGCAATGCTCACGATGCCATCCGTGAGCAACACCGCCGCGACCCCGCCGATGAGCGAGAGCGGCAGGTTGATCATCGCGATCAGGGCGGTGCGGAAGGAGCCGAACTCGGTGAACAGGATCAACAGGATGACCGCCACAGCAGCGAGGGACAGCCAGGCGATCGTCCTCGCCGCGGCGGCGCGACTCTCGAACTGACCGCCGTACTCCACCCGGTATCCCGCGGGCATGGTGACCTGATCAGCCACCTGCTGCTGGACGTCCTCCACGGTGGAGCCGAGGTCACGCCCCGCCACGTTGGCCTGGATGACGATCTTGCGTTGTACCTGCTCGCGCGAGATCGTGTTCGGCCCCCGCAACAGTTCCACCTGGGCGAGTTGATCGAGCGGCACCCATGCGCCGGTCGGTGTCGCCACGGGGAGCGCGCTGATTGCGGCAAGCCCCGTCCGCTCGGCCTCGGGCACCCGGACCACGATCTCCCACCGGCGGCCCTCATCGATGACCTGTCCAACCGGCTCGCCGCCGAACGCCGCATCGATCACGTCCGCCAGATACCCCGGGGTGACACCGGCCTGGGCCATCGCCATCCGGTTCGGGGTGATCCGGAGTTGGGGCACGTCAGCCTGCTGCTCCAACTGGAGGTCGACCACGCCAGTGACTGTCGCCATGGCATCGCGAATCTGGGCACCCACCCGTCGGAGTTCGTAGAGGTCCGGACCGAACAACTTGACCGCCAGGTTCGCGCGCGTGCCAGAGAGTAGATGATCGATCCGGTGACCGATCGGCTGTCCGATGGTGATGTTCGTACCGGGCAGCGTGGTGAAGGCATCTCGCAATCGCTCATTGAGCGCCTCGCGGTCAGCCCCGGGCGTGAGCACGACATCGATCTCCGCCGCGTTGCTGCCCTGGGCGTGTTCATCGAGTTCGGCCCGTCCCTGTCGCCGATCGGTGTGCACGACTTCCGGTTGTTCAAGGAGGATCTGCTCGACCCGCCGTCCCATTGCATCGGCCTCCGGCAGCGAGGTGCCCGGCACCGTCACGAAGTTCACGGTGAGGGCACCCTCGTTGAATTCCGGCAGGAATGCCGACCCAAGGAACGGGATGGCAGCGCAGGCCGCCACGAGCAGGGCAAGTGCCGCCGCAAGCACGGGGCGCGGATGCGCCAGGACCCGAGCCAACACCCGACCGTACCACCCGCGCAGGACGGTGAGCAAACGGCCTTCCCGATTTTCGAGGACGCCGGCCGACTTCGGCAGCAACAACGCACACAGCACTGGCGTAACCGTGACCGCCACGGCCAGTGACGCTGCGAGCGCCACGACATAGGCAATACCGAGCGGACGCAGCAGCCGTCCCTCGACTCCCGAGAGGAAGAAGAGCGGCAGGAACACCACCGCGATCACCAGCGTGGCGTTGACGATCGACGCACGAATCTCGACCGAGGCGGCAAACACGACTTCAAGCGCGGTTCGCTGCTCCGACTCGGGTCGCTGCCGGTTCTCACGCAGGCGACGGTAGACGTTCTCCACGTCGATGATGGCATCGTCGACCAGCGCGCCGATCGCGATCGCAAGGCCGCCGAGCGTCATCGTGTTGATGGAGATCCCGAGCGCTTGCATCGTCAAGAGGGCCACGACCAGCGAGAGCGGGATGGCGGAGAGCGAGATCAGCGTGGTCCGGAAGTTCCAGAGGAAGAGGAACAGCACCAGGATCACAAGGATGGCTCCGTCGCGGAGCGCCTGGAGCATGTTCCCGATCGCCACATCGATGAAATCCGCTTGGCGGAATAAATCCTGATGGATCGTGATATCGTCCGGCAGTGCCGTCTGAATCGCATCCAGTTCGGTCATGATCGCCTCGGTGAGCGCCAGCGTGCTCGCACCCGGCTGCTTCTGGACCGAGAGCACGACGCCCGGTGTGCCATCGATGGAGCCGGTGCCAAGTAGCGGCGCGGGCCCGACCTGTACGGTGGCGACATCACGCAACAGGATCGGCACCCCGTCCTCGACGCGGACGACTGCCGCCCCGAGATCCTCGCTGGTTCGCGCCCGTCCCAGGCCGCGGATGGCGACCTCCTGGCCACGATCGACGTAGATCCCACCAGAGGCACTGCGACTCGCGGCGGCGGCGGTCTCCAGCACGTCATGGAGAGTGGTGTTGGTTGCGCGCATACGGTCGGCGTCAATCAGCACCTGATATTCCCGCACCTCGCCACCGATCGGAATGACCTGTGCCACACCCGGCACGGCCATCAATCGTCGCCGGACCACCCAATCCGCCGCATCGCGGAGTTCCATCTCGTCCGCCCCGCCGGTCAGTCCGATCATCAGGATCTCGCCCATGACCGATGAGACCGGTGCCAATTGCGGCATCGCCACGCCATCAGGCAGGACGCTCGTGACAGTCTGCAGTCGCTCGGCGACAATCTGTCGATCGCGGAGGATGTCGGTTCCCCAGTCGAACTCGACCCAGATGACGGAGATACCCCGCGCGGTCGAAGAGCGGACGCGACGCACGCCTGTCGCCCCGTTCATCGCCGTCTCGATCGGCAGAGTAACGAGCGTTTCGATCTCTTCCGGCGCCATGCCATGCGCCTCGGCGAGGACCGTCACGGTCGGCGCGGTGAGATCGGGGAAGACATCCACCGGCATGCGTGATGCAGACCAGCCGCCCGCGAGGAGCAGCAGGGTGGCGCCGACGAGCACGACGGCTCGATGACGGAGGGCGGTTGCAATCAGGGCATTGAGCATCGCGGCCCCCTAGTGTTCGTGACCGTGCGCAGGCACGGCCGTGGAGAGGGAGGCCAGTCGCACCTGATTCGCGGCGCCCGTGACCACGCGCTCGCCGGCGCTGATTCCGGCGCGGACCACCACTTGCTCTGCGCCACGAGCACCGAGTCGCAAGACCCGCCGTTCAAACGATTCGCCTGACAACTGCACGAATGCGACCGCTTGGCCATCCTCATCAAGCACCGACGAGGCGGGAATCACGACGCCGCTGTCGAGGGCGGTGACTGGGAGGAGCACAGTCGCGAGCGCCCCCGGCCGCAAGGCGTTCGTCCGATTGTCGACGACCCAACGGCCCGTCACCGTACGCGTTGTGGGGTCGATCGTGGGGGCCAGCGCGACGAGTGAGCTGGTCTCATGCCAGGAGTCACCGACCCGGAAGCGAACCCGTCCGACAGGTTGAAGGCTCTGAACCACGTCGCCAGGGATCCTCGCTTCCAACCAGAGCTGATCCGCATTGACGACACTGAGCAGTCGGTCGCCGGCCTCCACCCGCGCACCAGGGATGAAGTCCATCGTGCTGACGATGCCATCGAGGGATGCACGAATCGCGATCCGTCCCTCGTCGGTGGTTGCGCCACCAAATGCGCGCAGCGCTTCGCGTGCTGCCTCGCGCTTGATGCGCGCCTCCTCAACTCGGCGTGCCGGTGCCGCCTCGGCCTCGACGAGTCGTTCGGCACGTGCATACTCCGCCTCCGCACCAGCCAGAGTCGCGCGTGCCACGGCGAGGGCATTGCCGCCGTCACCGAGGAGGGGGGTGAGCAGGGCGACGGTGATTCCGGCACGCAGACGCTCGCCGACGACCGGAAGCGCTCTCCCGCCAGCCCCGCCAATGATCCCGGCGATCGGTGCGGTGATCAGCGCCACGCGTCCGCTCATCGGGGTGAGCACCGCGGTCACCTCGCGTACCTCCTCGACCCGTCCCAGGGCCGCGAACGCGGTCAGGAAGCCGGGCGTCTTCCAGGCCTGCTCCTTGAGGAAGGTGATCGAGCCGTCGTCAGTTTCCGGAGCGGCAATCGGGGCGCTGCCGCTGTCGGCATGGACCTCGAGCTCCCGTACGCGAAGCGTGTCGTGGAGCTCGCGAGTGGCGATCTCGATCTGGAGATCCCACACGCCCGCGCTGGGGAAGACCGGACGCGGACCGAAGATTCCGGGCGCACGTGGCTCCTGCTGCACCACCACGACCGGCTCACCACCGGCTCGGGGCGTGAAGCGGAACGTGACCGGCCCCGTGCTGAGCGCCGCGAAATCGCTCAGGCGTGTGAGGTGAACGGCAAACACACCGTCGGCTCCCACGATCAGGGACGGGTGCTCCATGAACAACTCGGTCGAGTCGGTCCACTGGGTGACCACGCCACCTTCGAGCTCGGCCTCAGCGGGCGGGGAAGCGGTCTCGGTGCAACCGACGAGGCCAACGGTGAAACTCGCGATGAGGCAGACATGATGCAGCGATCGCTGAACAGGCATTACAGCGTCTCCTGAAAGAGGGCAAGACCAGTCAGTCGTTCGAGGTGGGCCAGACGGCCGACGAGCTCGAGCCACAGATCAGCGTGGAGTGCAGCGGTTTCCTGATTGGTGCGGAGTGCATCGAGCCATTCGGTCACCGTGAGTTCGCCCTCGGCGAACGCCACGCTGATGGCATCGATGATTGCCGAACCGTTCTGCTCGATTTGCAAGTGCAGCTCGAGGAACGCGTCGGCATGATCGTGCAGGCCATCCCATGACGCATACAATTCCGATTCGAGTGATTGCCTGGCGGCGTCAAGGTCCCCAATGGTGGCATCAGCATTCGCATGGGCCGCGTCCACGGCAGCGCTGCCGCTGTTCCAGATCGGGATCGGCAGGGACAGACCGGCGACGAGGCCACGCCGATCCGGGATATCGTCCCCACGTTCCCATTTTGCACCGAGCCGGAGGCTCGGGATCGGGATGCGCCCCTTGTCAGCGGCGACTGCAATCTGTGCGGCGGCGCGACTCTCGAGCTCCAGGGCACCAACCTCCCCCGCGGCGAGCCGCGCGGCCAAACCGAGCGAGTCCAGCGAGATCGGCGGGGTGAAGTCGGGGAGCGTGTCCATGCGCAGGTCGACTGCTGCGAGCGCTGTCGGCGGTTCAGCCATCAATCCGGCGAGAGCGCCGAGGCTTGTGTGACGGTCATGTGCTGCGCCTACCAGGACGGCCAGCGCACGCGTCCGCTCCAACCGGAGGCGTCGCGCGTCGACCCCGGATGCATCCCCGGCTGCCTCGCGTTCGTTGATGATGCTGACGGCCCGATCAAACGCGGCGAGGGTCTGACGGGCCGCGATCTCCCGCCATTCCGCCGCCACGGCCGACGCGAATGCAACGGTGACCTCCTCCTCCACAAGCGCAACCGCCATGGCAGCACGCAAGTCGGCGGCATCGGCGAGGAAGGCCCCCGCACTGCTCCGCGCCGACCGTCGGCCCCAGATGTCGAGCGGCTGCTCGAGTTGGGCGATGATCTGCGAACTGTTGGCAGCCTCAGTACCGGCTGCCTCGCGATCGACCATCAGCGTGGGATTGGTGAGCTTGCCAAGCACAGCAGTCTCAGCACGGGTGGCACGGGCACGGTCCATGGCGGCACGAATGGAGGGATGCGCACTGCGGGCCGCTGTTCGTGCGGAGTCGAGCGTCAACACACGCACCTGGGCGGTGAGCCCGGCGCATGGAATCAACGCAGCGGTGAGGATGAGACTGAGGAACGCATAGCGATGCATGGAAAAGCCCCGGCATGGACACGCCGGGTTCCCGGCGCGACACGAAGAGTGGCGCTCACCCCGAGTGTGGGGTGCAGCAGATCACGCATCCCGGCACGACATGCACCGGAATGTTCGTATCAGCGGCTGGGTGGGGCTCGTGGAGCGGAGGGAGGGTCGTGTGTTCGCGACGGGTGCTGCGGGCGATCGTCTGGAATCCAGCTCGTGCGACAAGAGACCAGCGCGTGCACTGGCGGCACCGCGATCTGTGATGTGGGCAAGACGTCGAGAGTCGGCCGAGCCTGGGTTGTGGTCGCCTGGACCACGAGGTGCTCGTGCTCCGTCAGATCCCCAGGAACAGCAGTCTCCGAGACATCGTGGTGATCGTCATGTGAGGCCGCAAGGTGCTCGGTCGCGTCGTGATGGGCTGCCGCATGCGCCGCCGGAGGTAGCACGGACGCAACGAGATTGAGCAGCAGGAGGGAAAGTCCCATGGCCAGCGAGGGCCGACGACGACGCATGGCCAATAGTGGACAGAGTCTCCGGTTACGGCAAGGGGCGGAGTGTGAGAACGTGGTCACGCGACATCATGTGCCCCTGCCCGGCCACAACGTGAGTCGGTCGGTCTGATGGGCATATCATCCGGCGCGCGCGTCATCCCCGGTCCGTGATCCCCACCAACACCTCAATCCTCGCCGTGAGCCCCGTCCCCGGCACCGACCGCAGGGTAAGGCGACCACCATGTTCCTGCGCAATCGCGTCAACAATCGCGAGTCCGAGCCCACTCCCCGAAATTCCGTCCGAGCTGGTGCCTCGGTAAAACCGTGCCCGACTCGCGTCCAGATCCGCTTCACTCAGCCCGGGCCCGGTATCGCTGACGCCAATGACGATCGTCTCGCCTTCAAGGACCACGGACAGCGTCACCTCGTTGCCGGGTGGTCCGTACTTCATCGCGTTGTCGACAAGATTCGCGAGCGCACGCTCCAGAAGCGGGGGATCACCCGTCACGACGTGCGCCGATCCCGGTGCGACGGCGAGCGTCATACCCGCGCGCTGGGCCGCGCCACGGAACCGTGTCGCAACGCGAGTCACGAGGGTGGAGAGATCCACCTCGATGCGCTGGATCTGGAGTCCACCACCATCCGCACGCGACAAGGTGATCAGGTCATCAGAGAGCTGTGACACCTCACGTAAATCTGCGAGTGCCTGTTCAAGCACGGTGCGGTATTCCGTCGAGGAGCGCACGTGCCGGAGCGCCACGTCGATATCCCCACGCAGGATCGTGAGTGGCGTCTTGATGGCGTGCCCCGCATCGGCGAGGAACCGCTGCTGATTCGCAAAGGCCGCATCGACCCGGAGCAGCATCGTGTTGAGGACCGCGACGAGGCGGCGCAGCTCCATCGTATCGGTGTGTGCCAAGATCTGGTGGCCAGGCGTGGCAACCCGAAACTCTTCGGCTGCGTCGATGATCTCCAGCACCGGGCGAAGTGCGTATCCCGCGAGCCACCACCCGACGGCGCCGCCGAGTCCGAACCCGAGGATGACGAGTGCAACGATAAACGCGAGCACCTGGCGGAGGAGTGCATCGGCTTCCGACGTGCTGGCCGCCACCTGCAAGAGATGTGGCGCGTGGAGCGGGCCGAGCAAGCCGAGCGGATACAGAATGCTCCGATAGCTCTGGCCGCGCCAGGTGAAGGAGAAGAGTCTCGACTCCTCGGATGCGGTCACGTCACGTCGAACGGCGTCGGGCAGCGGCAGGTTGGCCTCGCCAAGGTTCTCGGTCCGGATCACCGGTGCGCCTTCGAGGGTCCAGACTTCGGCGAACCGTTCCAGGATAGTTGCATGACCTGGTCCGCCACTCAGGAAGACGGAGTCGTGGAAGTGGACGTGTTCATCCCGTGAGTCGGAGGTGGCGGCGACCTCGATTTGCGCGAGTCGAAGCACCGTGCTGTCGAGTCGACGATAGAGAAACGCCGAGAGTGCCAGGTACCCAAGGAGTGAACTCAGCACCAACAGCAGCGAGACAGCCAGGGCAATGCGGAGCGCGACGCGTTGCCGGAATGAGGGGAGTGGATTCACGGTCCGTCCTCCGTGACCAACTTGAACCCGATTCCCTTCACCGTCACCACGAGCCGACTCCCGCCGCCGCGCTCCAGCTTGTGCCGCAGATTCGACACATGCACGTCGATCAGGCTCGTCCCCGGATCAAAGGACATCCCCCAGACCCGATCGAGCAGCGCTGTCCGTGTGACGACCTCGCCTGCGTTCTGCATGAGGGCGTCAAGCAGTCGGAACTCCGTCGGCGTCAGCTTGAGGTGTCGACCATGCCGCAGGGCGTCATGCTGACCACGATCGAGCTCAATCTCTCCAAAGCGAACAGCGGCCAGGCTGGCTCCACCCTGACGCCGCCCCAGCGCGCGAAGTCGGGCCAGCAGCTCGCCGAAATCAAAGGGCTTGGTCAGGTAATCATCCGCGCCCGCATCCAACCCCCGGATCACGTCGAGCCTGGCGTCGCGGGCCGTGAGCATCAGAATCGGCGTCTGCTGGCCGGCACGGCGCAGCTCGGCGGCCACCTGGAAGCCATTTCGGCCCGGCAGCATCACGTCGAGCACGATCACATCGTAGTGCCCGACATGGGCGAGCGAGAGCGCCGTGAGGCCGTCTCCAGCCACATCGACAAGATGGCCGTCTTCCCGGAGGCCCTTTTCGATGAAGGCCGCGAGCCGAACCTCGTCCTCGACCAGGAGTATTTGCATGGTCCTCGCCCGGAGTGCCGGTTGGTGGAGCCGGAAAGGTATCGACTTCCCGAGAGAGTCGGGGCGCGCCACATTCGCCTCAAGGAATCTTAAGGTCGGCTTGTGATGGAATGGAGGCAAGGAGTTGCATATTTGGGCAGTTTCCCATCACTGCACAGGGGATTGCATGGCGATTGACCAGGATGATCCACGGGAACCGCAGTCGTGGGTACAGGAGCGATTCGCGACCGGAGCCCTCGAGTATCCCGTCCCGGCGCGATCGAATCGCATCGACTTCACGTTTGGCGCACTCACATTGGTCTCGCTGACGCTGCTTGCCATTTCCGGAAGCGTCCTCACGCTGTACTACACCCCGACACCACTCGCGGCCCACGACTCCGTTCGGTACATGATCACTGGTGTGCCACTCGTCGCCCTGTTGCGCAGCGTGCATGTCTGGAGTGCGAGTGCAGCCCTGGCGTTCGTCTTCGCTCACCTCATCGCCGTGTTCTGGCGTCGCGGCTTCCGGCGTCCACGTGAGGGCCTCTGGTGGACCGGAGTCCTGCTGTTGGCGCTCGTCTTCGGCTTGGCGTTCACCGGCACCGTGTTGCGTGCCGACCAGGAGGGAATCGAAGCGCTGGCGCACGCGACCGTTGGCGCCGGGATGGCTGGCCCGCTCGGGGCACCGCTCCGGGGCGACTTCACCCCCTCTTCGGCGGTGCTCACCCGCCTCTATGGGCTCCACATCGCTGTGTTGCCATTGGCGCTCTTTGCCCTGCTCGGAATCCATCTCTGGTTGATTCGACATCTGGGCGTGAGTGCGCCACACGACAAGGTGGTCCCCTTTCGGGCGCATCTTCGGCTGCTTGGTGGCCTTGCACTCATTCTCACGGCCCTCGCGACGATCCTCGCCCTCGTACTCCCCGCCGAGCTGCTGACCGCGGGGGTGCCGGGCTACGAGGTGACCAAGCCATTCTGGCCGTTCCTCTGGCTCTATGCGGCCGAGAATCTGTTCGGAATCCCGGGAATGTTGATCGCCCCAGGACTGCTGTTCGGCTTTCTGGCGCTGGTGCCAGTCGCTGATCGGGCCGACGGACGCGCGGCACGGCTCACGCGGGCCGCCGGCGTCTTGCTCTTCCTGCTCATGCTCGCGGCGATCGCCTACGCAGCGCTGGCCCCGGCTCAGCCACACCTCGGGATGGCAATGTGACTTCCAACACACACTTCGTGACCTTCCGCGCTCGTCTCACCGCCTTCACGATGCGGAGCCTGATCGTGGTGGGTGTGGCCCTCGCAGTTCCAGCGACCGCCCACGCCCACGACGAAGGAATTCTCAAGCTGGTCTCGCGCACCCTGGTCGTGGGTGATTCCGTCACCGTGATGGGAACCAAGTTCTCGAAGCGCAGCTCATTGCGCTTGGTTGTGGTCGGACTCGGGGGCCGATTCGAACTCACGGAAGCCACGACCGACTCCGTCGGCAGCTTCACCCTGCGCGTCCTGATCCCGGCCGACGCCCCGATCGGTGCCTATCGATTGGTTGCACTCGCCGACGATGGTGACGAGGCGGCAGCCCTTGATGTCGCACTCATGTCGGCCCGCGCCTCGGCCGATTCCGTCGAGCATGCACCCGCCACAGAACCGACCGATCAGCCACTCGCACTCGAACGTGCCACCAGTCCCCTGGTGACCTGGGGCGCGGTTGGTCTCGCGCTCATCGCGCTCGGGCTCGGCGCACCTCTTCTTCGCGAACGGACCTTGTCGGAATGAATCCGCGACATCCCACCTTCAGCCGTCGTGCCTTTCTCACGACTGGCTCATCGGCACTCGGCATGGTGGCGGGGCTGGACCGCCTGTTGCCGGCGTTCGCCCGGACGCCAGCCGGACTGCTGGCGCAACCTCTCCGTGATCGCAACGGTGTGGTTGATTTGACCATTGGCAAGCAGGCGTTGGACATCGGCGGGCGTAGAGCATCGACCGTGGCCATCAATGGCACCATCCCCGGTCCCCTCCTCCGATTCCGGGAAGGGGAGACGGTCACGCTCAATGTGCACAATGCCCTGGCGGAGGACACCTCGATTCACTGGCACGGCATCATCCTGCCCAACAAGATGGACGGCGTGCCCGGTGTGACTTTCGACGGCATCGCTCCGGGGGAGACCTACGCCTACCGCTACGAGCTGAAGCAGAACGGTACCTACTGGTACCACAGCCATTCCGGACTGCAAGAACAACTCGGCGTCTACGGCCCAATGGTGATCGACCCGGCCGGTCCGGACCCGGTGCGCTCCGACCGGGAGCACATCGTCATGCTCTCGGATTGGACATTCGATGACCCCTATGACGTGCTGGCCAACCTCAAGAAGATGGGTGGCTACTACAACTTCCAGCGGCGGACGGTGGCCGACTTGTTTGATCGCGCCGAGTCCGTCTCGCTGAGTGACGCCCTGAAGGACCGCCTCCGCTGGGGTCGGATGAGGATGGACGCGACCGATATCGCCGATGTGACCGGCTACACCTACAGCTATTTGATGAATGGAAAGCCCGCCGCCACCAATTGGACCGGCCTCTTCGTGCCAGGCGAACGGGTGCGCCTCCGCCTGATCAATGGCTCGGCCGCAACCTATTTCGACTTCCGGATTCCGGGCCTGCCCATGACCGTCGTCGCGGTCGATGGGCAGCACGTGCAACCGGTCACGGTCGACGAGTTGCGGATCGCCGTCGCCGAGACCTATGACGTGATCGTCGAACCGACGGTGGCGACGGCCTACACACTCTTTGCCGAGACCATGGATCGAAGCGGCTTTGCGAGGGGCACCCTCGCACCGCGCCTCGGGATGGAGGCCATGATACCACCGCGTCGCGCGCGACCGATTCGGTCGATGGCGGACATGGGAATGGACATGGCCGGAATGCAAATGTCCGGCATGGCGATGGACGACATGGCGGTAGCGATGCCGGCAGGCGGCGATCACGCTGCCCACGGGACCCCGATGCCCGAGACGACTCCGACCAGACATGGCCCCGACCATCACGGTCCCGGCAATTCCATGGTGGCCGAAATGGCAACCGCGCGATTGAACGACCCCGGAACCGGACTGGGGGACGACGGCTGGCGAGTCCTCAACTACGCCCAACTTCGCAGCCTGGCGCCGTGGCACGACACGCGGGAACCGGAGCGCGAACTGGAGTTCCACCTGACCGGCAACATGGAACGGTACATGTGGTCGTTCGATGGAAAGAAATACTCGCAGGCACCAACGCCGATTCCGCTCCGGCAGGGCGAGCGCATCCGGATCACGTTCGTCAACGACACCATGATGGAGCATCCGATCCACCTCCACGGCATGTTCATGGAACTCGAAACGGGCGCCGGCGCACACAACCCGCTCAAGCACACCGTGAACGTCAAGCCTGCGGAACGAGTCAGCCTGCTGGCTACACCCGACGTGGTCGGACGGTGGGCCATGCACTGCCATATCCTCTACCACATGGAGACCGGGATGTTCCGTGTGGTCGAGGTGTCCGGCGACGACACCCAGGAGGCATCCTGATGCCCGGGCTGCGTCGACAGGGACTCATCATTGGCGCGCTCGCCGCGGGAATGACAATGTTCGCGCTACCCGGAACGGCGACGGCGCAGGTGATGGATGACCACATCTACAGCATGTTCCTCGTCGACCAGCTCGAGGTGCGACCGGTCGATGGGCAACAACCGATCGGCTGGCAGGCGTCAGGCTGGATCGGCGGTGACTTCACCCGGTTCTGGATCAAGTCGGAAGGCGAGATCGCGACGGAAGGACGCGGTGGCCGAGCGGAGGCCCAGGCGCTATACAGCCGACTCATCGCACCATTCTGGGAATTTCAGGTCGGTGTGCGGGTGGACGCCCGTCGGGGCGCCAGCTCAGATCGCGCCCGGGTGCAGGCCGTGGTCGGGCTCGAGGGGTTGGCACCGTACTGGTTCGAGATCGAACCCGCGCTATTCGTAAGTACCACCGGTGATATTTCGGCCAGGGTCGAAGCGTCGCACGACATGTTCCTTACCCAACGGCTGCTCCTGCAGCCACGCATCGACTTCAATGTCGCCGTGCAGGAAGTCCCGGAATACGGTGTCGGTTCGGGTGTCAACAATCTCGGCCTGGGTCTGCGTCTCCGGTACGAGATCCGTCGAGAGGTGGCACCCTACATCGGCGTGCGGTGGGAACAACGGTTTGCTGGCACCGCTGACCTGGCCCGCGCCGCTGGTGAGGATGCCTCCAGTCTCGGAATCGTGGCTGGTCTCAGGTTCTGGTTCTGAGGTCGTCTACCGCTTCGCCGCCAGGTCCGCGATCAGCGCCTTCATCTCGGCGATCTCGCGGACCTGCGCCTCGATGATGCCGTCGGCCAACTTCCGCACCCGCGGGTCGGTGATCGTGGCACGCCTACTCGTCAGGATCGCAATCGAGTGGTGCGGGATCATCGCCCGCATGTACGACAGGTCATCGACCGTCGCCTGGCTGCGCACCAGCCAGAGCGAGGCGGCGAACACGACGGCGCTCCCGAACAGGATCGCGACATTCCGACCGCGATTGTCATACATCTTCCACATGAAGGCGAGCATGACCACCGTCATGATGGCACCCATCACCAGCGCCATGTAGGCCCGGGTCTCGCTGAAGTAGACATGATCGAGTGCATAATTGTTCAGGTACATCGCGACGAACATCACGATGGTCGCCGTCACGATCATGACGCCGAACTTGAGATACTTGCCCATCAGATCACCTCACAGGTTGAGAGTTCATGGTGTGGTCCGCTGAGTTTCACAGCTCCGCCCGACGCAGCAGTTGCGCATTGGCGGCCACGATCACGGTGCTGGCCGACATCAGCACTGCCCCGGCCGCGGGGGTGAGCAGAATGTTCCACTTGGCGAGGACGCCTGCGGCCAAGGGAATGGCGAGAATATTGTAGCCCGCCGCCCACCAGAGGTTCTGCACCATCTTCCTGTAGGTCGCACGCGAGAGATTGACGATCTTCGGGATGTCGCGGGGATCGGACCGTACCAGCACGATATGGCCCGCCTCGACGGCGACATCCGCCCCCGCCCCGATGGCGATGCCGATATCGGCGGTGGCCAGCGCCGGTGCATCGTTGACGCCGTCGCCCACCATCGCGACGACCTTGCCGCCGGACTGTAGCTCCCGCACCTTCGCCGCCTTGTCCTCGGGCAGCACTTCCGCAAAGACCGTGTCGATTCCCAATTCCTTGGCCACGGCCTCGGCGACGGCACGCGCATCCCCCGTCAACATCGCCACCGTGATGCCACGCGCGTGCAAGGCATCGATCGCCTCACGACTCTCCTCACGAATCGCGTCGGCCACCGCAAAGACCGCGATGGAACGACCATCGGTGACGAGGTGGATTGTCGCCTGTCCACGCTCGGCAGCAGCGTCGGCCGCCGCCGACAGCTCCGGCGATACCGAGACCGACTCGCCTGCGAGCAACGCTGGTCCACCCATCAAGTACTCGGTACCCTCGACGGTCGCCGCCACCCCCTTGCCGGTGATCGCACGAAATCCATCGGCAGCCGGCACCTCCAACTCGCGGTCCCGGGCGGTGCTCACGATGCCCCGTGCAATCGGGTGCTCCGACTCCGCCTCGATCCCCGCGGCGATGCGAAGGGCGTCCGTCTCATCGATGCCCTCCGACACGACGAGCTCCACCACGCGGAACTCGCCCAGGGTGAGTGTGCCCGTCTTGTCGAAGATCACGATGTCGATATTGCGCGCCTCCTCGAGACCACGGCGGTCGCGGACCAGCAGTCCGGCGCGGGCGCCCAGCGAGGTCGAGATCGCCACCACGAGCGGGACGGCGAGACCAAGGGCGTGGGGGCAGGCGATCACCAGCACCGTCACCATGCGCACCACGGCGAAGTCGATCGGCTGACCGAGCAGGGGCCACACCACCACGGTGATCAGCGCCGACACGATCGCAACGACGGTGAGCATCTGTGCCGCACGGTCCGCCAGATGCTGGGCCCTCGACTTGGATTTCTGCGCATCCGCCACGAGGCGCATGATCCCCGAGAGCTTGGTCTGGTCCCCGGTTCCCGTGACTTCGATCCGGAGCGATCCCTCACCGTTGATGGTGGCCGCGATCACCTCGTCGCCCTCATGCTTCGTCACCGGACGAGACTCTCCGGTGATCACCGACTCATTGACCGCACTCTCACCCTTCTTGACGACCCCGTCGGCCGGAATGCTCTCCCCGGGACGCACCAGCAGCAGATCTCCTGGCGAAAGCTTGTCGATCGACACCGTCTCCTCACCCGCGTCGGTGAGTCGTGTGGCGGTGTCGGGCAGGAGCTTCGCCAGCTCCTTGAGGGCCCCCTGCGCCTGCGAGATCGAGCGCATCTCGATCCAGTGCCCGAGCAGCATGATGGTCACGAGCGTCGCGAGTTCCCACCAGAGCGTAGTGGCGGTCAGGACACCGAGTTGCACGACCCACGAGAAGGTGAACGCGACGAGGATCGCCAGCGAGATCAGCGTCATCATCCCCGGCAGCTTCGCCGCCAGCTCGCGTGCCGCCCCCTTCAGGAATACCAGTCCGCCGTAGAGGAACACCGCGGTGGAGAGCACCGGTCCGATCCACTCCGACCCCGGGAAGGTCGGCGCGTGGTAGCCGAGCAACTCCTGTACGTGAGCAGACCACACCACCACCGGGATGGTCAGGGCGAACGAAATCCAGAACTTGTCGCGGAACATCGCCGGCGAGTGGCCCTCATGCTTGTCATGATCGTGACCGCCGCTATCCGATGGATGGTCGGTATGGGCCTCGGTCGGATGCTCGGAGTGATTGATCATCGTGCGGTCCTTTCTCGTATCCGGACGGCGGCGTGATCCAGGTCGGCCGCGACGTCCGTCGTGATCTCGGTCCGGGAGCATAGGGATGGCGCTGATCGTGTCACGATCATCGCCTCGGTGGCGCCACGGACGTCGAGGAACAATAGCCGAGAACGACAGCCCAAGCGTGACCCGACCTCTGCGAAGATCAACCACCGCGGCGCCCAGCAGC
>JBBSPX010000005.1:0-34613 GCA_038258395.1 Gemmatimonadales bacterium
ACCATCGTGGCCAGGGCATGACGCCCAACTCAAGGGCCGGAGATACGACTGCAGTCGACCCTCCGCCAACCCGGATGATCTGCGGAACAGAAAACACGAGCACCACCCCTTGCGCAAACAGGGGGAGGAGTCCAGATACGCTTGTTAGGCTGCGGATTGACTTATGGGCCGAATGCCTTGCTCGTCACTGCTTTCTGATGTGTGGCCCAGTACTCGGAGTGCC
The DNA here is from genome assembly GCA_038258395.1 of Gemmatimonadales bacterium. Taxonomy (GTDB): domain Bacteria; phylum Gemmatimonadota; class Gemmatimonadetes; order Gemmatimonadales; family GWC2-71-9; genus Palsa-1233. The sequence continues at coordinate 224 of JBBSPX010000005.1, forward strand.
ATCGTGAGATCAGTCGAACACCCTCCAGCTGCTTCACACCGTCTCCAGAATTTAGTCCCTTGAGATAGAGACGCTGCCCGCGCAGGAAGAAATCATGTAAGTAGTGTTTCATGCTCGGTTCGAGCCAATCTAGGAAACGATCACTGACCAAATCCGCATTGGCAAGGCCAAGCGTCAACATTTGTCGTACGCTATCCTCTCGCTCCTTGGGCATCTGAAATGAGGGTTGGCCGGAGGGCGCCTCCGTGAGATCGCTTACGGTCCCGAATGCCGCAAACGCGCTGGTCAAGCGCTCCCTGTCTTTGGCAAACTCACTTGGAAGTGCATTGCCTCGCTGGCTGACAGCTGATATCGCGAAATAAGGCCACACAACTGCCTTGGCTGTCGGCACGACTAGGCCGAGCGTAGCCCATTTTACAAACCCATGATCCCGCGCGTACGTCCAATTGAAATATAGGCCGGATGCCACGATGCCGACGGAGTAGACTCCAAGAAGGAGACTACCTAGACCAGCGGAGACACCCTTAAACTTCGTAGACTCGCTTGACACCATATTCCCCCCACTTGGAAGTTGCCAACCCCGCCGCCTAACGGCTTGGAAATGAGCTGCGGGCGCGGAGCGCCCGTCTGCTCCATTTCCTTGTTAGCCCGCAACGTTATGGTGCCTATCTCACTCCTTCGCTACAACCGTGTCGTACAGCCCGTAGTGGGTCAACCCTTCGTGGCTCTCAATCCCGGTGTACCGAAGAGAAGCATCCTCGTATCGACGGAACGCGAACACCGCCTGATTCATCTGCTCGGTATTGAACACCCTGAGCTGCACCAGCAGGTGGAAGTCCGCCACCGTCAGGCCGGTGACCGTGCGGAAGAGATCTGGCTCCAGTTTGGTGATGACATCCTGCAGGGTGTTCTCGCGGAAGTCCGTTAGATACATGAAAGCCGGGATCCGCGTGGCGAACTTGATTAACTTTTCCTGAATCTGCTTTCGCTTTGATTTGTACTCGCGCTCCTCGTCGGTGAGCTGCTTTTGCTCCTTCTTCGACAAGTCCTCGTCCTTCGCCTTGGTTTTGAGCTCTTTCACCTTCTCGCTCTTGTTGATGATCGTCTCGATGATGTTGTCGCCGAGCGCGCGCCATCCCTCGATCCGCTCCACCGCTGCCATTGCCTCGGCATTGCTCATGATTCGCCGCAGGGTGTCGTTGTCGACGTTCACCAGCAGCGCTGACTCCCATTTGCGGGCGAGCAGCGTCGCTGAGGTTCCGGCCATCGCGATGTCGAGAATTCCGCCGGCGTCGATCTGGGTCATGTTGGCACCATCATAGGCCAGCACCGGCAGAAACGACACCAGATCCTTGACGGCGTTCTCGGGGTTTGGCTCGTTCGGCGAGAGGCCGATGCCGTATTCGGAGAGCTGCCTCAGCGCCCGCGTAGGCGCGAAATCGAAGACAAAGCATACCGGCTTGAGGATTTCCTCCTCGTTCGGATCATCACCGTTGGGGTTCTTGATCGACCAGGGCGACTGCACCCGGAAGGCAGCCTGGAAGTATGTCTCGGGCGATGTGAGATTGCGAAGCATCAGAATGGCTGACCACTGCGGCACGGTGACACCGGTGGTGAGCTTGCCACACGAGAGCGTGATGGTCTTGGTGTCAAAGCCTGCGCCAATCACGTGGCGCACCGGCGGCAGGGCTGCGAGTCCGATACCGGCTGCGGTACCGGCCGCCACCACGACGTCATACTCGCGCCAGAAGGTGTTGTGCCGTTCCGCAAACAGATTCGCCATCGCATGGCAAGCGGCCACATTCGGCATGAACCAGAACGAGTGCTGCATATACGGAAGCAGCCGGACATCAGAGTACGGAAACGGCGGCTTGCTTCCCGTCTTCAGCAGCTCATGCGACTGCTGAGTGTTGCTGCCGCGGATGATGTCCAACCAACGCTGAACTTCGCTTTTGTGTGTGAAGCGTGCAGATGTGCCGGTGCCGCTCGCCCCGAAGAACTCGTTGAGGTTGAACTCGTCGAACTCCCCGCCACTAGCGATTGCCACAAGATCTTCGGGCATCTGGTAGGTGAGCAGCCGCATCTGTGGTAGCGCGCCGTAGGGGTTTCGCCTCCCCGGATGCTTGACTCCGAACTCTGCCTTGGCGCGCTGCTCATCGGTGTAGGTCCAATTGAAGATCTGTTCCTCAATGAACTCGCCGGTCGCGAGCGCCTTGAACGGTGTCCCTGAGAGGTAGAGGTAGGCGCGGGTGGTGATCGGAAGAAAGGCCGTCTCCTGCTCCGAGAGCACCGTGAGATCCTCATTCATCTCATCCAAGTCCGCGGCATACTCGAGTCTGGCTTCCTTGACCCTGACCGCCTTGTCCTCGCCTTCGAACAACTCTTTCGCGGTGTCTCGCCAGGCGCCGAAGTGGTACTCATCAAAGACAACCAGATCCCAGTTCACCGCGTGGAGCCATTCGTTCCGCGGCTTGATGTTGCCCGCTGAGTCGCGACCGAGGAGATCCTGAAAGGAGCCGAAATAGACCACAGGCTTTGCCTGGTCGATCTGGGTAGGATCGCCGCCCGTAGACTTGGAGAGGTACTGCCACCCGTCAAAGTCTACATGGCTCTCCAGATCGCTCCGCCAGGCGTCCTCTACCGCCGGCTTGAACGTCAGCACCAGCACACGCTTCGCGCCGAGCCGCTTCGCCAATTGGTAGGCAGTAAACGTCTTGCCGAAGCGCATCTTTGCGTTCCAGAGGAAACGCGGCACGGCGTGCATGTCCTCCGCCCAGCGCGACAGGAAGTAAGCGTGAGTCGCCCTCACTGCCGCCACCTGTTCCTGTCGCATGGGGAAGTCTTCGTGATGCGTGCCGGTGAGGCGCTGGCCGGTACGCAGCTCGGCGAGGACAGTCCGCACGTCTGCCTCTGTGCAGCGCACCCACTCTAGTGCTGTATTCTCGAATCCCTTCCGGGCGAGCGCCGCACGCACCTCATGGTCACTGAAGATGCCGCCGTCTTCCCGCTCAGCAAATTCATCCAGTTCGACCTTGTAGTTCTGGATATTGGCGGTTCGGAGCTGCTCGGCAACGCGGCGCTTCACATCGCGCGTCGTCTGTCCAACCTTGAGGAGGCCCTCGTGCGACGCGTCTGCGATGGAGTAGGCGTAGATGCGCGGGCGGGCGGCCGGCTTGGGAGTGAGGACCTCGTCGATAGTGAGTCTATTCATCTCCACCATCATCGCCGGTTGCCTCCTCAGACACCTTATCGTCGTGCTCCGCAACCTGGGACTCGACGAAGGCGATCTCATCCTTGGTTAGCCCGTAGCGCTTGTAGAGCTTGGCGTCACTCCACTCCTTGTCTAACGACAGGTCAGGCACAAAAGAATACACGTCGCGTGTAGCGTGCTGTGTCGCTTTGCGAAGTGAAACTAAGAAGCGCACGAACCTTGTGCGAAGAACTGTGGCGTAGTTGTCCGCCGTTTTTTCGTCCTTAAAGTGTCCGGCAACTAGGTAGGTCTCGGTGCAAGCAGTGCCCGGTTCTGCGATAATGGGCTTACTGAGAAACTTGGTTTCAATCGCCGCACTTGTGCCCTGCACGGCGGTCATCAACACTTTCCACTCATCAATCCAGTCGGGATTAACCGTGACTTCTTTGCGGTCAATCCAACTAATTTTCTGCGATCCAAAGAGCTTCACCGGCTCTTTGATATTCTTTGAATCTGCCTTGCCATGAAAAAACGTGCGAAAGCCAAATGGCTTACCGCTGGAAACGCGCCGGTCGAGAGTTGACTCTTTCTTCGCTTGAACCTTGTCCAAAATAGGCACAGCTTCATTGCGACGGACGAGGACGTCGTAGGTATCAAGGTAACGTTCCACGACTGGCCCGGTCGGCTGTCCGTCCCAGATGGTCTCCACAGCACACGGCCCTTTTGAATCGCGCTCCCAAAGAAAATACGAGATGCCACCACGAATTTTCACTCCTGGAAAACCTTCGTAGAGCTTCGGGTAGTCCACAATTCTCCGAAGACGCTTGTCGGACAGCATTCGCTCTCGATATTTGTCGAGACCTTTGCCACCGGCCATCCAGCGAGAAGGCGTGACGAACACGGCGTAACGCGGTTCAAGCGCCAGCGCCTGCTCCACAAAGAGTTGGTAAATCGGCGCAGCGCTCGTTCCGAACCCGCCGTCGTCTAGTTGATACGGAGGGTTTCCAATGATGACGTCGAATTGCATGTTACCTCCAAAACTATCGGCAAGCTGAGTCTTGATGTTGTCGGTGTGAATGAACGCGTAGGCGTGGGTTTCAAGGCCTTCGGCCCGATCAAATACCGACCGCGCGGCTCCGCAAAACTTGCACTTGTTGACATTCCAAGTGTGCTCGAGCCGTTTGAACCAGATGTTTCCGTCGTCACTGGTGAAGCCTTTGGCAATGGAGTGCTCGCCTTGGGCGTGCTTAGAGCAGTACACACTACGCCGCGCGAGCAGGCTGGTGATTTGCGTGATGCCGATGCCGAACACCTGCTTGGTTAGAATGTGATTCACACGCTTTTCCAGATTCGGAATCTCCTGCTCCAACCCCGCAGTGAGGCGGCTGGTAATCTCGCGCAGGAACACACCTGACTTCGTGCAGGGGTCTAGGAACTTCACCGACTTGTCGGCCCAGATGCTTGCACCGCCGTGGTTTGCGGCCCATGCCTCGGCCACCGTGTCCAGCATCCGATTCGCGAACTCCGGCGGCGTGAACACCTCGTCGTTGGAGAGGTTCGCGATGCATGTCAGTACGTCCGGGTTGCGGCTGCGGAGTGTGAACGAGGCTTGCAATGTCATGGGTGCGCTCCCAGCACGAAGCGCGCGCGCTCGATGCGCAACATCTGGTAGGGCGTCATGAACCGCACACCCATGCCCACACAGGCGTTCGGAATCTTGATGCGCGCAGGAGAGTTGGAGGGGACTTCGTGGGTTACCACGATGTGATTGCCCGCCAACGCATGAGCGACGAGATAGAAGTCTGCTACCTGCAGAAAGGTGTTGATGGCGGCCGGTGTGTACTGCTGCCCGCTCGCCCAAACGCTGACTTGGGTGAATTGCGGTGCGAGCGCTGGCGGTGTGCGCCGAAAGAGCAGGCGCCCGTGGTTCGTGGCCCAATCCGACAAGTCGCCTTGGCCCGCTTCGATCTCATCCGCCACCTTGTCGATACTGAACACCGTGCCCGCGTTCCCGACATGCACGAGCCAGTCCCAGAATGCCGGGCAGAAATCCAGCCCGTAGTGCAGGTTATTCGCGGACATGAAGACGTTCGCGTCCAGCACGTAGCTCACGCCGTCACTCCCAGCTCTCGTGCTGCTTCATAGAAGGTGGCGTTCTTGCGCATCCCCAGCATCCGGAACGCGTCTGGGAACGAAGTCAGACCCTCTAGCGTGCTGGAGATGATGGCGCTCGCAAAGCGCTTGCTTGCACGCGCGCCGAGACTGCGATAAAAGTCGCCGCCACTACCGGTACGCTCCTTCAGCGCGTGCAACCGTTCCTGTTCCGCCCGGTAGTGCTGCCAGAGTGCGGTCCGGTCGATAAAGCCTGCGTCAAAGAGTCGCCGCAGGGCGATCAGCGTACTGACCTTGAACTCGCGCGCCAAGCGTTGGAGTTCTTCCGGAACCGGCGCGTTGCGTTGATGCGAATCGCGGAGCTCCTGCAGTGGCATAAGCATTTCGGCGGCGACCTGGTTGCACCAACGCTCGACCTGTAGCTCGGGGACTTGCCCCGCCTGAGAATCCGATACGCCACTCGCACCGATCCAAATGTGCGCCAATTCGTGTCCCAGTGTGAACATCTGTGCGGCCTTGCTGTCCGCGCCATTCAGAAATACCAGAGGTGCAAAGTCGTCCGCCAGCGCGAAGCCGCGGAACTCGCTCACGTCGAGCTTACGGTGACTGTTGCTGCCCACCACGGAACTCGCCATCACCATCACTCCGGCATCTTCCGCCTTGGTGGTCAACTGGCGCAGCGCGTCCGTCCACGTGGGCAAACGGCGACGGCCTTCGGTGGTCAGGCCCAGTTGCTCGCGCACGCGGCTGGCAACGGCCTCAGGCGCTTCTTGCGCGTTGGCACTGCCAGCGAAGCCCAAGGCCGGAAGGCCATGCACGCGGGCATGGTCACGATACCAGTCCTGTCGTTGCTGGCACAGGTACAGAGTGTCGAGCAGGTTGCTGCTGGGTTCAGCGAGCGCCTGATCGCGGACGGTGCGAAAGTCCGGCACCGGCAACGCCAGCGTCGGCGGCTCTGGCAGGAAGAAATAGCCGAAGGCGGTGTGGGTGAGTCTCGCGACGGCTTCCAGCTGCTTAAGCGTGGGCTGGGCCTCGCCGTTGAGCCAGAGGGGCCACTTAGGGAAGCGCGCTGCCAACGCGTCGTCGTCCAGGTGTGAACGCTGGGCCGCCCAGCGAAGCACAGGCACCGAAGCGGCTACAGTCGTCACGCCTTCTCCTCGGTCAACTTGACAGGCGTCTCTTGTACAAAGCCAGCGGCAAGCTCACTCACCGTCATCGGCTGCCAGCTTTTCACCGCAGTGAAGATCTCGTGCTTACCAAGGTGGGCGAAGAGCGAGTCCTCAGCGCTGAAGGCGGAGGATCCGGTGAGTGTGTCGAAGCGGAAGTCCCGTCGCTGGAACTTCCCCCGGCCGAGGTAGCCCCACTCGGGGAAGGTGATCGGCTGGCCATCGCTGGTGCGCATCGTCAGGGCGTCTCCGTGGATCACGTTCTTCGACAGCACGAAGCTCGCGGCGCGAGAGGCTTCGTCAGACTGATCCACATTGAGATACGCTGCGACAATCTCCAGTAAATTCGCCCGGCATTCAGCGATGTTGTCTGGCAGTAGCTCGATACCGTAGATGCACATGAGTCCTAGGATGGCATAATGCCGCCGCTCGAAATCCGATTTCGCGTACTTGAGCTCCACAGCGGCCAGCTTTCGTCTGAGGATCTGTACGAGGAAGTTGCCGCTCCCGCATGCCGGCTCAAGGAAGCGGGCGTCGATCCGTTCCGTCTCCCCCTTCACCAAATCGAGCATTGCCTCGACCATCCACGCGGGGGTGAAGACCTCCCCGTGATCGGCGACGCGTTGCTTCGACTTGACCAAGTTCATGGGCGAAAGGACCTCGGGGGGTTGGTTCCAGGGCGGCTGCGTCCTCATGCGGCTGGTTCGGGCGCCCCTGAAAATACACCCTTGCCGAGCTACCGGCCCGGTGCGGATGCGTAAGGCCGCCAGGCAGTGCAAATGACTTGCGAGCTTGGCCGGCATTCGGGCCAAGATGCGGATGGTCGCAGCCCAAGGCTCGGTGGTGAGCAATGCCGAAAGGGTGCGATAGTGGCTCCTTGGAGCCTAGGTCACTGGGCGGACCAAGCGTGTGAGCGAACGCGCAACGGCAATAGTGACGACAATCGGACTCCGACAACCTCAGACGATTGCACAAATCATGTTCTCGTTGAGCAGTCGGGTTCTGCGGGCTAACGCCTTGCGCTTCTGCGGCGGGGCCGGCCGAGGCCACCGCGTTCTCGAAGAATCTACGGCGCGGTGGCCGAGGCAGTGTGGCCCCGACCGCAGCAAGCGCGGGTTAGAGCGCCTACTTCACAATGGATAGGGCCACGAGGTACTTGATGCCGGTATCATCCGCCTCGAAGCCGTAGACCACTCCGTCAGCAAAGACCATTGGCCAACGAGCGTTGAGCGGGAAGTCGTCCACGCGCGCGACCGATGCCCCGGATGAATCATACACTTCCATGATTTGCTCACCCGTCCGTCCAAATCGCTGGACCCAGAGCTGATGCCGGTCGTCGATGTGCAGAGTGAAATAGGGTGGGAAGTACGAGGGCAATATCAGCTCACTCGGAAGCGAACCGCCGCCAGCCTTCGCGAAGTGAGCGATCGCGTCACGCGCCGAGTCGAGTACCGCACGCGGAATCAGCGGGGTGGAATCCGAAAGCGTGATAGCGGCCGCTATCAGACAATTCGCGAGCCCGACTTTTCGTACTTCTCGCGAGCCACTCGTCGGTTGTCCCCAGACGTACCCCGCCGGGTCAACCGTGGTCGCGAACCAAGGTCCCGAAAATGGGAGAATCAACGTGCCGGCGATTGCGTCTGCCTGAGGCGCGATCTTGAAGGTGGCCTGTGCCCCAGCTGGGCGTGAGCTCACCGTGCATGAGTCGACAGGAGATACTTCCGACGCGGAGAGATCGCCGGACCAGATCCTAGTGTGATCGACCCATACACGCTGTCCCATGGAATCGGCCGCTGTCGCGTATCGCTCAACCAGCCGCCCATCGTCGAGGAAGCGTGCGTCCCACTGGATGCCCATGGTGAACACCGTGGGGACGACCACCGAGCCAAGGAAGGTGCCATCAACACCGAACCGGGATAGGCGGCTATTCCCGCGATCGTTCACAACGATCGTCCCGGTCGGGCTCACCGCGAAGCCGTTGGCATCCGACAGCTCCCCTGGCCCCTGACCCTTGTGACCGAAGCTCCGAATCGGCTGCCCCGACGCGTCCAGCACGTGGAAACGCTCCTCTTGATAGTCGAAGTGGACGAGCGACCCATCAGGAAGCCTGGCCAGTCCAAAATTCGCGTCGAACGAGTGTGGCCCGGTCGTCTCGCCGCCGACGCGCCACAATTCCTTCAGCGTCCAGGAGTTGAGGTGCGCGTCGGGTACCGGTGGGTCACCGCATCCGATGATGAGGAGCGACACGAGGACACCAGCGGCGGAGCGTAGCTTCTGAGCGTGGTTCACGTAGACTCCAGTTGACAGGTCGCTCTAACAAGTATTGGACCCGCAGGGACAAGCCGCTCCCCGCAAGGTAAGTCGCCTGAATGGTACTGCCCGCGACCTAATCCGGAAGTCCTGCGAGGCCAGACAGGTCCAGCCCGTCCGCAGGACTCCGTACTCCGAGTCCACCCCGGTTGAGCACGTGGGTGTAGATCATTGTGGTCGTCACGTCGCGGTGCCCCAACAGCTCCTGTACCGTCCGGATGTCACTACCGGCCTCGAGCAGGTGCGTCGCGAACGAATGCCGTAGCGTGTGGCAACTCGCCCGCTTGCCGATCCCGCTCGCCCGCACCGCTCCGGTCATCGCCCGCTGCATCGCACTCTCGTGCAGATGATGCCGACGCACCTGCCCGCTCGCAGCGTCTCGGTGCCGCCGCGTCGCCGGGAAGAGCCACTGCCACGGCCAACTTCGCCCGGCGTTCGGATACTTGCGCGCAAGCGCCCCCGGGAGCGCCACCCACCCCGCACCATCCGCCAGATCCTTCTGGTGCCGTTCCCGCATTCGCGCCAGATGATCCCGGAGTGGATCGACCAGCGCCGCGGGCAGGACCGTCACCCGGTCCTTCGCGCCCTTCCCCCGCCGGATCACGATCTCCCGCCGCTCGAGATCCAGATCCTTGACCCTGAGCGTGATCCCCTCCATCAGCCGCATCCCACCGCCATAGAGCAACACGCCCAGCAAGCGGTACACGCCATCCAGCCGCCCGAGCACCCGCTGGACCTCGCCCTGCGTGAGCACCACCGGAAGTCGAGTCGGTGAGCGCCCACGAGGCAACGCCGCCAACTGCTCGAGCGGTCGGTCGAGCACGTGGCGATACAGGAACAGCAACGCCGCCAACGCCTGCCCCTGCGTCGACTGGCTCACGCGCCGTCGCTCCACCAGCCAGGTCAGGAAGGCCATGACCTCCGCCTTGCCCATCTCCGCTGGATGCCGGAGATGATGAAACCGCACGTACCGACGCACCCACCCGGTGTACGCCTCGATCGTCCGCGGACTCATCTGTCGCAAGGCCATGTTCGATTGCATCTGTTGCAACAGGGGCGATTTCGACTGCGAGGACATGCGAGAGCTCCAGGTCGGGAATCATCGTACCTGAACCCCGACCTGCACCACCAACGGCACCCAGCAACGCGACACGGTACCCGATCATGCAGCAGCGCCACTCCCAACACCACAACACCAGCAACCACGACACCACCCCGATCGCCGACCGATACCCCTCCACTCCAGGTGACCGAACCCACGAACGTGCAGACTCGCCCTACAGCACCCGCGTGTCATACCCCCAATGCAACAGCGCCTGTCGCTGCCTCGGCCGACAGCTCACCTCACCAGGGAGACAGGCCTGCTCGAGTTGCGCCACATGCCGCCGCATCGCGCGCCACCGCCTGACCTGCCGCGCATCATCGGGACAGCGCCGACCCTGGTGGTAACGGCAATACCACTGGAACCAACCGCGCGGATCCTCGTGATAGATCCAGCCCTTCTTCCGCCACACCGCGAGCGGCTGCGATGCATCGACCTTGAAGTAGTTGAGCGCCGGGTCGGCGGCGCCACGCGCCAGCTTCGCCCGACGAAACCAGCTCTTGGGGAACTCCTCCGTGCAGTCCCTCATATAGCGGCCCCCGAAGACGCCCAAAGCGAGCATCTCGGGCGGCGTCAACATCGGCGTGAATGCGGGGTCGAACTCCTTGCCGACCGGTGCGCTCATCACGTAGCCATAGCCCTGCTGCATGCGGTCGTTGACGACAATCCAGCGCGTCATCCACGCACCACCACGCTCAGCACCCCAACACCTGCCACCAGCGACACCACACCGATCACCGGCAGGAACTTGAGCGCCTTCGGCACATTCTCTTCGGCGAACCGGTGATGCCATCGCCACGGCATCAGGAACATCACCGCCGTCGTGACGATGAGCACCCAACCGAACAGCCTGAACACCACCGAACCGGGGAGGTGCGGCGCCCGAACAACAAACGCCGCACCCACCACCACCCGAATCGCCAGCTCGATGTGATGCTTCGCTGGTGTCGTCGCGAACGCGAGCAGGAACCCGCTCGCGATCTTCGGGCGGAAGATCGCAACCACACCCAACCACACGAGGAACCCACCGGTCAGGGCAATGACCACTGTCGCGATCAGATCAATCACAAAAACCACCAAAACGTTCGAGGCCCAGCGAGCTCATGCGCTCACCAGGGGGACGAGTCAGAGGAACGCTACCGCCCGCCGGCCGATCGCCAAACCCCGCCCCGTCCCTTGCGAGTAAATAGCTTCGGGTTATCTTCGGTTTCAATCGCTTCTCGCTTCTCGCCTTCAGGAGTCCCCATGCTCTCCACCACACTGGTCCACGATCTCGAGCAGACCGCCAAGTTCTTCGCCACCACCACCTCGATCTTCGAGGCGGCCGATGCCGGCTTCGCCCCCGACCCCGCCCTCTATACCGTCGCCGGACACATCGCCCACACCGGCTACTCGATCGACTGGTTCATCGCCGGCGCCTTCGGACCCGGCTGGGCACTCGACTTCGACGCCGACATCGCCCGCGCCAAGGCCGTCACCTCACTCGACGCCGCACAGACCATCGTCGCCAAGGCGTTCGCCAACGCAATCACAACCGTCCAGGCCGCCAGCGACGCCGACCTCATGGCACCAATCCCCAACGACATGATCATGGACGGCGCCCCGCGCCAGGCAGTCATCAGCGGCATCGTTGATCACACCGCACACCACCGCGGTGCACTCGCGGTCTATGCTCGACTGATCGGCAAGGTGCCACCGATGCCGTACATGTGAAATCCATCCTCTTCATCGACCCTCCCGCCTTCTGCACCACCCTGGCGGGCCTCGCCGACCCGTCGCTCCGCCAACGTCCGGTCGCGATCGCGCCACTCGGGGCCGACCGAGCCCTGCTGATCGCCCTCTCCCCCGAGGCACGACTGGCAGGGCTCGAACGCGGCACCGCCGTGTCGCTCGCCCGACGCATCTGTCCCGACCTGATCGTGCTCCCCCCCGAGCCACGCCTCTGGGCACGCGCCCACCGCGCCCTCCACGAGATCCTCGCCCAGGTCGCCCCGGTGATCGAACCGAAAACATGGGGACACGCCTATCTCGATGTCACCGGGACCGAGCGACTCTTCGGCTCACCGATCGATATCGCCCACCGACTCGAACGCGAGATCCAGCAACGGCTCGGCCTCCCGATCGCCGTCGGCATCGCGACCAACAAGCTGGTGAGCGAGAGCGCCGCCACGGTGGGCAAGCGCGAGGCCGGCGCCGAGATCTGGCCCGTGGCTGCCGGACACGAGGCGCGGTTCCTGGCACCGGAGCCGGTGACACTGCTCCCCGATGCCATCGATCGCGTCCGCGAACGCCTCCACGACTACCACCTCGAGCAGATCGGCGAGGTCGCGGCACTCGGTGCGCAATCCCTCACCATCGCGTTCGGACGCGTGGGCCGCATCCTGCACCAGCACGCCGAAGGGATCGACTACCGACCGGTGCTACCACCAGCCGTCAAGGCGGAGTGCCGCGTGTCACACGTACTGGCCACCGACACCAACGACCGTGAGACCCTGAACCGATTGCTCCGCGCCATGACCGAGCGACTCGGCCAGCGCCTCCGCAGCCGCAAGCTCGCCGCCGGTCGACTGGTGCTCCACCTGCGGCACGCCGACGACGCGACCGCACAGCGCAGCATCCGACTCGCCCGCTGCACCCTCGATCGCGATCTCTGGCAGGCCGCCTGCCGTGCGCTCGACCAGGCACTCACTCGTCGGATCGCGGTGCGCAGCATCGAGCTGGTGGCCGACGAGCTGCACGACGGCCACGGTCAAATCGAATTGTGGGATGATCCTATTGCGCTCTCCGCCCCCGAGGCGGCGGCGCTGCAGCACGCGGTCGATGGCGTGCGCGCGGTATTGTCAGGCAAATCCTCGTCGCCTTCTCACGTCTCACTTCTCACGTCTCACGCTGACGGCGCCACCAGCCATACTGGAACTGCTGCCGCCCCCCGGAAGGCGTCACGTGCTCATCGAGTGCGTCCCGTCGAAGCGTGAACGCGGGACCGAGCAACGCACTCAACTCATCGACACCGTAACGCTGCACCGGCAACCCACTGCACCTGAGTGGCCCGTCGGGGCCGAAGGTCGCGAGGATCACGTCACCACCAGGCATGAGCGCGGCACGCAACGATGCCAGATACATGTCCCGCGCCAGGGCATCGGTCAGGAAGTGCAGCACCGCCCGATCGTGCCAGAGCGCATAACGTCGCGTGGGCCTGAAGGTGGTGACATCCGACACGATCCACTCCACCCGCGGAGCCGCGACACCGAGTCGCGCCCGACTCCGTTCCAGCGCGGCCGATGCGATGTCGAGCATCGACACGTCGGCGTGACCGGCGGTCAGCCAGTGATCGACCAGCGTCGAGGCACCGGCGCCGACATCGAGCAGCGGCGCGTCGAGCGCCAAGCCAGTCGCCGCAGTCCATTCGAGCGAGCGCCTCGGCACCGGCTGGTACCACGAGACGGCCGTGGGCTCGCGCGTGGCGTGAACCGTCTCCCAGTGGGTGACACGATCGTGAGAGTCTGACATCTTTCAAGGATAGCAGGACGGGAAGGAGGCAGATCGTGGCAAGATCGGCGCAGGACCTACCAGCAGACGCCGACACGCTGGTACTCACCATCGGACACTCGACACGACCGATCGAGGAGTTCCTCGAGCTGCTCGAGGCGAATGGTGTGCAGCGCGTGATCGATGTGCGCACCGTGCCACGCTCCAGGCGCAACCCGCAATATGACCAGGCCAACCTGCCCGCCTCGCTCGAGGCGGCCGGCATCGACTACGAGCAGGCGACCGCGCTGGGTGGCTTCCGCCGGACGAGCGACGACTCACCGAACACCGGCTGGCGAAACCTCTCGTTCCGTGGCTACGCCGACTACATGCAGACACCGGAGTTCGAGCAGGCGCTCGACCAGCTCATGGTGACGGCGCACAAGGAGCGCGTCGCCCTGATGTGCGCGGAGGCGGTTCCATGGCGCTGTCATCGCTCGTTGATCGCCGATGCACTCGTGGTCCGCGGCGTTCCGGTCGAGGAGATCATCAGCGGACCGCGTCGACAGATCCACAAGCTCACCCGGTTCGCCAAGGTCGAGGGCACCCGGATCACCTATCCGCCCGAGGCCCTGGCACCCGAGCACGAATCCGCCTAGGGCATGGTGTCCGCGGCCGCGATCCGCTGCACGAGCTCAGGCGCCAAGGCGTTCGGCACCGGAATCGTCAGGTTGTACTGCACCACCTTCCAACCCGAGTCGCCCTTGACCAGAACACCGGTGCCACGCGTCTCACCGTAGCTGTCGTTGTGCAGACGCTCGTCGAACCAGGCGGCCTTGCCGTCGGCATCCACAAAGACATTCCGCTCGGTCTTGACGTAGGTCCACCCATTGGTGGGCGTGGCATAGCCCTTGAACGCCGCAAGGTTCCACCGCTCGGTGGCATCGGTCCCGAAGAACACCGCATCGGGTGCATAGAGCGCGAAGTACCGATCCCACGCCCCCTCCGACGCCGCCTGGTGCAGGTCGGTGAGCACGCTGTCGACGGCCGAACGCTCGCGGGCGAGGTCGGAGGACGAAACGTCCGGGGCAGCAGCCGGTGCACAGCTGGCGGTGAGCACGATCGTGGCGAGGAGGAACGCATGGGAATGGCGCATCAGGAGAACCTGTCGACGAAGGGTGAAAGGGAGAGGCATGCCGGACGCAGCAGCGGGGGACGACCGGGCACCCGATCGGGAGCCCACCCTTGCCGACCAGCCGATGGGTCCCGACATTTCCAACTTACCTCTTCCGGGAACGACCATGACAATTTCCGCAGCTGCCCTCGATGCGACCGTCCTCGGCTGCTCACTCACGTGCAAGGACCTCGAGGCCTCGATCCGCTGGTATGAAGAGGTCCTCGGCTTCAGCGTGGCACAGCGATACGAGCGCGAGGGGAAGGTGGTCGGCGCCGCCATCAAGGCGGGCGAGATCGCCATCGTCCTCAACCAGGACGATGGCAAACTCGGCTGGGACCGCGTCAAGGGACAGGGACTCTATCTCCAGCTCAACGTGAAGTCGGCTGCCGATGTTGACGCGGCTGCGGAGCGGGTCAAGGCGGCGGGCGGGGCACTGCTGAGTGAGGCCGCCGATCGTCCGTGGGGTGTCCGGATGTGCCAGTTCAAGGACCTCGACGGATTCAAGCTCGGGGTGTCGACACCACTCAAGGGATGAGGCGCCTCCGGCTGGAGGCGGGCCTCACCCGGGGCTGGTCGGGCAGGCGCCGCAGGTTGTACCAGGTGAGCCCGGCAAAGAGCAGCAGTTGGTCACCGATCCGGTAGAAGAGCACGGCAGCGGCAACGATCAGCAGGACGGTAAGCACCAACTACCCTCGCGTCTCACTTCTCGCGTCTCGCTTCTCACTTCTCACTTCTCACTTCTCACTTGAATGACCACCTTCCCGAACGTCCGGTTCGACCCCAGCAACTCATACGCGGCACCAGCCTCGGCCATCGGCACGACCTCGTCGACGATGGGCCGAAGCGTGCCGCGGCCAAAGTGCGGCAGCACCTGCTGCGTGAACTGTTCGATCAGCATGCCCCGCTCCTCAGCTCCGCGTGACCGCATCGCGGTGCCGACAATCGTCAGTCGCTGACGGAGCACGAGGCCAAGATCGAGTTGCTCCGCGACACGACCAGCGAGCAGGCCCACCACGACCAACCGTCCCCGATTGGTCAGCAGCCCGAGACTCGCCGTGAAGAACTCGCCGCCGAGGGTGTCGATCACCACATCAACCGGACCACCGACCTGCGAGATCCAATCGGGTGCGGTCGAGAGCACGCCGTGCGTCATGCCGAGTTCGCGACAGCGATCGAGCTTTTCCGGCGTCCGCGAGGTGCCGATCAGGGTGAAACTCAGGAGCGGAGCGAGTTGCGATGCGGCGGTGCCGACACCGCTGCCCACCGCGTGCATCAGCACCCGTTCGCCGCCACGTGCCCTCCCTTGCCGCACGACGGCATCCCACGCGGTGAGGAATGCCTCGGGAATCGCCGCAGCGTCACCCCACGACATCCCCTCGGGAATCGCCATCGCCTCGCGCTGGTTGACCACGATCAGCTCGGCCATGGCGCCCCCACCCACCAACCCCATCACTCGGTCACCGACGCCGAAATACGTAGCTCCCGGCCCCAGTCCGGCCACTTCGCCGGCATACTCAAGTCCGGGAATGTCGGCAGGCCAGCCAGGTGGCGCCGGGTACTTCCCGGCACGCTGTGCCAAGTCAGCCCGGTTGAGGCCGGCAGCATGGACTCGGACCAGGAGCTGGCCATCACCCGGGACGGGGGCGGGGCGCTCGGCCATCTCGAGGCTGGGTAGGACGAGGGTGCGCATCGATCGAATCTATCGGAAGATCGCTGCCGCGCTATCGCGGCGGTGGTCCACCCCGGCGCGGCGGCGGCCGATCGAGGCTCCGGACCAGTGTCCCAAGTCGTGCCTGCTGTTCCGCATCGAGCAGCGGGGCCAGCAAGACGGCCATCGAGTCGAGGTTCGCGCGCATCGCTCGGCGCGACTGGTCGACGGCCAGACGGTTCAACTGGTCGATGGTTTCGAGCTGCGCCGCAATCTCGGCGCGCTGCGCGGCGTCTCGTGGCTCGATCGTCTCGAGCATGTGGACCACGAACCCACCGGAGCGTTCATCGGGGGGGGGAGAGAATCTGCCACTGTGCCACACGACCATGCCGGCCATGCCGAGCACGACGCCGAGCAGGAGCATGGCGAGGAGCATCAGGAGGGATTTCGTCGAGGAGAGCACGGGTCAGGCTCCTGTCACGGTTGCAGCGTGGGGTCGGTGGAAATGGGATACCACGACGCCAAGGTCATCGTGGCCGTGGGCGCGACGCGCGAGGTATCACGGATCGCGAGTGTGACCAGCATCGATGCCGTCACGAGTGCCGGCAGCGCGAGTCGCCAGAATTGCTGCGGTACGACCTGCACACCACGTCGATTCCGGAGTGCCGCGAGGACACGCTGGTCCAGGCCAGTGGTTGGCGTCGAAGGCTGGAGTGCCCGCAGTTCGGTGGTGATCCCGAGGAGCTCGTGATGAGCCGCGCGATACGCCGGGTCAGCGAGCAACTGCGCCGTATGCATGCGTTGCGCCTCGGGAGACAACTCCCCGAGGATGGCACGTACCAGGTGATTCGGGTCGGCAGTGTTCACGGTCGGCCCATTCCGGTCTGGCGGAGGTCGGTCCGCAACTGTCCGAGCGCGCGCGTGAGTCGTGACATCACCGTGCCTTCAGGGATCTTGAGCAACAGGGCCGTCTCCCGCGTCGAATATTCCTCCAGCAGGCGGCAGACCACCACCGCACGATGGGCATCACTCAAGCGTCCGAGGGCGCCCACGATTGCCGCACGTCGTTCCGCACCGAGCGCCGGGTCGGGATCATGGTGCGCGGGCTCGTCGGCGGGCCGGAGTTCGTCGGTGTCGCGGCGCACGAATCGACGCAACCGCCAGCGCCGACGGCGCAACGTGTTGAGCGAAAGATTCATCGCGATGCGACTCACATAGGTCCCCACGGTGGCATCCCCCCGGAATCGGTCCAGCGCATCATGAAAGCGGATGAAGGTCTCCTGCGCGACGTCGTCCGCGTCGTCGCCGGCACCGAGCATTCGGATCGCGATTCGCTGGACCCGCGATTCGTGCCGTCGAATGAGGGCGGCGAATGCCGCCTCGCTCCCGGCCCGTGCCGCCTCGATCAGTGTCTTCTCGGAGTCGGCTTCAGTCATGTCAACGATTGGACACACCATCGGGACGGGCCATTCCATCGCGCGCCGACCCCGTACCGGAGGGAATGGATCGAGGCACCGTGGTGTCCAATCCACACGACCGAGCCGTGCGGCTCATCACCATAGGGAGTCCTCCGTGCAGCACCACCCGACCCGCAATCACCGCCTCATCGCGCTCGCCTGTTGCATCCTGGGCCTCGGTGCATGTGACGGCGTGACCGCGTCCCAGATGCCCGATCCGTCGAGCGGCAACCTGGGCGCAGGGTACCAACAGGCAGCGTGGGGCGACAACGTGACCATCACGTACGAGAATGGCAGCCTCCGTTACGTCTCGAATGGACTCCCGAATCATGCCCGGGACGCCGAGTACGCCGTCGGTGGCGGAGCTGGCGGTGGACCGATCCCCAACCCGGGCACCGCGGTTGCGATCGCCGACCCCACCCGGGCGCAGGACTACAATTTCCTGATCCCGCTCACGCCCACGCGTGCCACGACACCCACCGCCACCAACCTCGGCACGATCGGCGTGATGATCTCGGGCGCCGCACTGTTCAATCCATACGAGGGGGATGGTGTCACCGTGGCCACCGCGTCGAACTTCTCGGTCAAGGGGACCGGCGGGAAGGATGTCTGGTTCCTCGATAGCTGCAGCGGCCATCCGGTGCCAACGATGGGAATGTACCATTACCACGCCCTGCCAAAGTGCGTCACGGCCACCGTCGATCAGGCGTCGGGGCCGTCGCACCTGATCGGCATCGCGTTCGACGGCTACCCGATCTATGGCGATCGCGACATGAGCGGCAATCCGGTCCCGATGAACGCGCTGGACGCGTGCAATGGCATCACCAGCCCGACGCCAGAGTTCCCCGATGGCGTGTACCACTATGTCCTGCTCGATGTCACCGGGCCCGCCTCCTCGATCCGTTGCTTCAGCGGCGTGGTCGATCCTTCACTCCTCCAGCACGGCGGCGGCATGATGCCTCCCCCACGGTGAGAGGGCTGACGGCCGGGTGATCTTCGGTGTATATTCGGGTTACAGGAGGGGGCCAATGGTCGATGGCTGATCGACCATCGACCATCAGCCATCGTCCCCCATCATCGACCATCAACCATCGACCGCCATGTCCACCTACTGCACCATCGCCAAGGGCCATCCCATCCACGGCCCCTATCACGACACCGAACACGGCGTCCCGATCCGGGGCGACGCCGAACTGTTCGAGCGCCTGATCATGGAGATCAACCAGGCCGGCCTGTCATGGCTCACCATCCTCAGGAAGCGTGAGCATTTCCAGCGTGCCTATGACGGCTTCGATCCGCACGTGGTCGCCCGCTACGGCGAGGCCGACCGCGCACGCCTGCTGGCCGACGCCGGCATCATCCGCAATCGCCTCAAGGTCGACGCCGCGATCCACAATGCTGGTCGCGTCGTCGAGCTGATCGCATCGCACGGGTCGTTCGCCAACTGGCTCGATGCCCAAGGCGAGCTCGACAAGGCAGCGTGGGTCAAGGTGATGAAGCAGGAATTCACGTTCATGGGCGGCGAGATCGTCGGGGAGTTCCTGATGGGCACCGGTCGACTGCCGGGTGCGCATGCAGCCACCTGTCCGGTGGGGCAGAAGATTCGAGAGACGTGAAGCGTTTCTCGCTTCTCGCTTCTCGCTTCTCGTGGTTTCATGTTCACCCACCTTCACGTCCACACCTGGTTCTCCTTTGGCCACGGCGCCTCCTCACCGGACGCACTCGCATCGGCTGCTGCCGAGCGTGGCTATCGCGCACTCGCCATGACCGACACCAACGGGGTCTACGGCGCCATCGAGTTCCAGCGCGCCTGTGAACGTGTCGGCATCCGCCCGATCCTGGGTGCGCATCTCGTCACCAAACACCATCAGGCCATCGCGCTCGCCGAGGACAGCCACGGCTGGGCCGCGCTCTGTCGGGCGATCACCGCCATTCACTGGGATCCCGATCTCGCCCTCTCGGCGCAACTCGCGGTCGACCGACAGGGGCTCACCATCCTCAGCAGCGACACCGATCTGCTCGCGCGGCTCGTCAAGCTCTCCGGGTCCGCTGGACTGTGTGCCGAACTGATCGCCGGCCCCGAGCGACACCAGGTGCTGCACGTGGCGCGACAGCTCGGTGTGCCGGCGGTGGTAACCGGTGGCGTGATGATGGCGCACGCCGAGGATTGGCAGCGGCATCGGATGTTGAACGCGATCCATCGATCGGGGATCATGCATTCCCGCGATGATCGCGCCCGTGCACCCCGCGACCGCTGGCTCCGGCCCGCCCTCGACATCGAGCGTCACTTTCCCGATGTGCCCGATGCGTTCGCCGCCGCCGGCGTGATCGCCGAGCGCTGCCAGTACCGGATCCCGATGGGGCGCACCATCGCGCCGCGGGCGTCCGATGCCGACGATGCGCAGCAACGCCTGCGGTCACTCGCCTACGAAGGGGCACTGCGTCGCTACGGTGCACTCGCGCCGATCACGCGCGACCGGATCGAGCACGAACTCGACATCATCGGCATGAAGGGATTCGCGGACTACTTCCTGGTCGTGCGCGACATCGTGCAGCATGGCCCGACCCATTGTGGCCGCGGCTCCGTGGCCAACTCGATCGTGTCCTATTGCCTGGGGATCACCCACGTGGAGCCGCTCGCCTCGGGACTGCTCTTCGAACGGTTCCTCAATCCGGCACGCAAGGATCCGCCCGACATCGATCTCGATTTCCCGTGGGACGAACGTGATCGCATCCTCGCGTGGGTCTTCCGGAAGTATCCGCAGCCGCGCGCGGCGATGGTCAGTAACCACAACACCTTCCGACTGCGCGGGGCACTCCGCGAGGTGGCCAAGGTGCACGGTCGACCGGCGGCGGAGATCCGCGAGGTCACCAGGCGCGTGCCGCATTTCGGTGGCGACGGTGATGCACGCGAGCTCATCGCCTCGCACCCCAACTTCCGCGACCTCAAGCTCCCCCGGGCATGGCAGGACTTTGCGGTGCAGGCCCAGGCGCTGGTCGGCACACCGCGACACCTGTCGCTCCATCCCGGCGGCGTGGTCATCGTGCCGACCTCGCTCACCGATATCGTCCCGATCGAACCCGCGGCCAAGCGTCTCGATGGAGCGCCCGATCTCACCGTCCCGGCGATCCAGTTCGAGAAGGATGGCGCCGAAGATGCCGGCCTCGTCAAGATCGACTTGCTGGGCAATCGGTCGCTCGCGGTGATTCGTGATGCCATCGCGATGGTGCACGAGAGTCGGGGCATCCAGCTCGACTACACCAGCCAGGAGGCGGGTGCCGATGAACCGACGCGTGAGGTGTTCCGGACTGGTAATTCGCTGGGTGTCTTCTACACCGAGTCACCGGCGAGTCGGATGCTCAACCTCAAATCGCGCGCCGACACCTTCGAGTTGCTGGTGCTCAACACCTCGATCATTCGCCCGGCATCAAATCGCTGGATCAACATCTATCTCGAGCGGCTCTACGGCGCGCCTTATGAGCCGTTGCATCCCTCGCTGCGTGACACACTCGCCGAGACATTCGGGGTGATGGTGTACCAGGAGGACGTCGTCAACGTGTCGCACGCCTTCGCCGGACTCGACTGGGCGAGTGCCGATGGCCTCCGGAAGGCGCTCAGCAAGAAGAAGCCCGAGGCGCACCTCAGTGTCTCGTTCGCTGCGTTCGTGAAGGGGGCGCGCACGCTGGGGCGCGACGACATCAGCATCGCCAAGGTGTGGGAGATGATCCTTTCGTTCGCGGGATACTCGTTCTGCAAGGGGCATTCGTGCTCCTACATCCATGTGGCACAGCAGAGTGCGTACCTGCGCGCCAACCATCCCGCGGAGTTCATTGCAGCAGTGCTCTCGAACGGGGGAGGATTCTATCGATCGTTCGCGTATGTCGCCGAGGCGCGGCGCATGGGTGTCAGCATTCTCCCGCCCGATGTCAATGCGAGTGCGTGGCGTTGCCTCGGCCGTGAGCACGAACTCCGGGTCGGCTTCCAGTTCATCAAGGGCCTCTCGACCGATGGTGCCGAGGCACTGCTCGCCACACGTGACAGGGGCGGTCCGTTCATTTCCCTTGAGGAGTTGCGCATCCGGGCGGGACTCCGCGCGGACGACCTGCGCCTGCTCATCAAGGTCGGCGCGTGCGACAGCATCGGGGCAGGGCTCAACCGACCCCAGATGCTGTGGGAAATCGACACAGGTCGAGCGGGGCGGAGCGAGGAGACCCCGCCGCTCGTGCGCTCGCACGAGGGCGGGGCGGTGCCTCCCCTCCGTCCCTACTCCACCGACCGCCAGCGACAGGACGCCTGGGCCCTGCTCGGCTTCTGCACCGACGCCCACCCGATGGCACTCCACGCCGAGACACTCAGGCGCTTCCGGCTGGTCCGGAGTCCCGATCTGCACGAGCATGTCGGCCGACGCGTGCTCATGGCCGGGATGTACACCACTGGCAAGCCGGTGCACACGGCCAAGCACGAACCGATGCAGTTCGCCACCTTCGACGACGGCGAGGGACTGATCGAGTGCGTCCTCTTCCCGGATGTCTACGCCGAGCGGAGTCATGTGCTCTTTGATCAGGGCCCGTTCATCTTCAGGGGCATCGTCGAGGAGTCGTTCGGGGCGATCACCGTGACCGTGACACACCTCGAGCGACTGGAACGTATGGTGGCACGGATGGGAACTGAAAGAAGAGAGAAAGAGGGAAGGAGAGAATGAGAGAAAGAGCGGGGCCGAAGATGCGGGCGCCAGCCCAGAGGACTCATATCCTCGAAATGGTGCATAGCCGTTCTCTCGTTCTCTCCTTCTCTCTTTCTCTCTTTGCGGCCTTCTCGCTTTCGGCGCAGGACCGTGCCTGGTGGGACAGCCTTCCGCCCGCCGCTGCACCACACATCTCGTGGACACGCCAATCGCGCTACCTCCCGATGCCCGATGGCGTCCGGCTCGCCGTCGATCGCTACCTGCCGGAGGGCGCCAGCGCCACCCACCGAGTGCCGACGATCCTGCACCTCACCCGTTACCACCGAGGGCTCCGCTTCAGCGATCCGGTCCGCGAGGCGGCGGCCGGCCCCGGATTCGGTTTGATGAGCTTCCTGCAGGCGGGCTACGCCGTGGTCGTTGTTGATGTACGCGGCACCGGTGCCTCCTTCGGGACCCGCACCGTCGAGTTCTCGCCCGAGGAGGTGCACGATGGGTGGGGCATCCTCGACTGGATCGTGGGACAGCCGTGGTCGGATGGCGGTGTCGGTGCCACCGGCATTTCGTATCCCGGCACCACGGCGGAACTGGTCGGCACCATCGGTCATCCCGCGCTCAAGGCCGTGGCACCACTCTTCTCGATCTATGACTTCTACGATGATGTGACGCATCCTGGCGGGATCTTGCTCGAACCGTTCATGCGCACCTGGGCCGGGATGACGGCACAGATGGATGCCGATCAGTTCGACCGACTGAACACCGCGGTGACTGGCGTCCGGCCGGTCGACGGTCCGGCAGGTGACTCCCTCCTGGCGTTGGCGATTGCCGAACATGTCCGCAACGCCAGCCTCTGGGAGCTGGTGAGCCAGATCACCTCACGCGACGACACCACGCGCGAGGGATTCACGCTCGACATGGTCTCGCCGCACGCGCGCTATGACACACTCTCCCACCGCATCCCGATCTACAGCATGGGCGGCTGGGCCGATGGCTTCGCCGCGGCACCGATCGATCGATTTGTCGAGCAGCCCTCACCGGGATCGCGACTCACGATGGGGCCATGGAACCACGGCGGTGGCTGGGCCTATTACCCGGGGCAGGGGCCGGTCCGGTCGCAGTTCGATCAGCAGGGTGAACTGCTCCGATTCTTTGATCACTACCTGCGCGGCAGGTCGACGGGCATCGACCACGAGCCGCCGGTGCACTACTTCACGACCGGCTCGAACGAATGGAGGAGTGCCGATCGGTGGCCGATCACGACGCACGACACCGGCTCGTTCCATGGGCCCGGCATTCCGGACAACCCGACCTTCGACCTCTCCATAAATCCGACCCTGGGCACCGGGAATCAGTCGCGTTGGAATACGATTCTCGGTGGGGGCGCAGTCCGATATCCGGTGCGCCAGCGCGGTGACACCGTTGGCCAGCTACAGCTGCAGATGTTTGGACCGTTGCAGGAACCGCTCACTGTCACCGGCAGGGCGCGCGTGTTTCTGACGCTCGATTCCGCCCACCCCGGTGCCACGCTCTTCGTCTATCTCGAGGAAGTTGACGCCTCGGGTGCGGGCGTCATGATTACGGAGGGAGAGCATCTGGTGGGTGACCAGGCCAGTGTTGAAGTCGAGCTGCTGCCCGTCTCGCATCAGTTCCGCCGTGGGAGCATCATTCGTCTGGTCGTCACCCGCCGGGACGTCAATCACTTCCATGTCGACAGCGGTGATCGGGAGCCGATCCAGCTCAGGCGCCACGGGCTCATTCTGCCCGTGGAGCGGTGAGGCGTGTGACGTTCGTCCCGGCCGAAGCGTCCTTGCAGAGGAACCACAGCTCCACGGAGTAGCCACCATGTCAGGTCGACTTGTCACCGCGCTCAGCCTCGCCCTCGTCGCCTGTCAGGCGTCGAGCATGGTCACGCCGCATCCACTTGTGATTCCCGGATCGAGGGAGCTCGCGATCGGCGAGTCGCTCGCCATCGAGGACGCGCCCTACCTGCTCCGGCTCGATGCGGTCGAGTCGGACTCTCGCTGCCCTGCCAATGTGATGTGTGTCTGGGCCGGCGAGGTCGTGGTCGGGGCCACACTCGCCGCCAAGCCGGGATTGGGCATGCCCGATCGCCTCCTCACCCTGCACGGCGAGACCGCCAGTGTTGCTGCGGGATTATCGATCCGGATCACGGCGGTATCACCCAATCCGGCACCGAGCGGTCAGTCGATTCCGGAGAAGGACTACCGATTCACCATCGCGATCGAACGGGCGCCGTAGCGAAGATCGTGCTGCCTACGTCTCTTCGATCGGAATCAGCTCGAATTCACCGTCGTCCCGACGGATCAGGACCACGCTCCAGACCTCGCCGCTCCCCAGGTCGATCACCCGTTCGGCCTGGGTCGATCCGGAGACCAGATCGGTCACGCGAACCCGGTAGCTGCCCGCGCCCCGAACGGCGTAGCCCGGGAGCACCCCACCGACGTGGGGGCCATAGGCGAGCGGCGAGACGAGACGAGACGTCGAATCGATGAGCTGGCCAGCCCGGGCGAGCCACGCTTCGAGTCCGGGCGTACCCTGGACGCTGTTGATGACCCGCACCTTCACCTCACCGGCCAACGGCAGGGAGGCGGTGTCGGCGGCGACAACCATCGCCGCCCCACCGACGATCGAACCGCCGATGATCGCGGTCAGCCGGCCACCGGACCCCACCGTGAATTGTGCCGAGGCGAGGATCCGGCCCCCGGTGGTGCGAGCCTCGAGCCGGTGTCCCCCGGCCGGGACCACCCGACTGATTCGCTTCCCGCTGGCGGGCACCGTCATCTGCTCGTCGTCCAGAAGCAACGCCGCCACCGTACCTTCCGGGAGGGCGTTGAGGACCGCAAGCTGTGCATCGCCTGGTGGCAATCCGCCAGTCGGATCCGTCACCCCACACGCGGCGACGAGCGCGAGCGCGGCGGCGAACAGGATGCGACGTGGCATGCCAACCGACCTGGAGTGCACGGTGAGAGCTTTCGCGGATGATGGCGGAACAGGGTGGCCTGACTGCACCCCCCTGACCCCGAGGCGAGGGGTTCCGTCACAATATCGCACCCTGAGTGACGCGGAAGGGCCCATTGGGGTCTCATGGTCGTGAGGCCGACCGACGCGCTGCTGATCGAGGAAGTGGCCGCAGGCGATTCGGCTGCCTTGGGAATGCTGATGGACCGGCATGCCCCAGCGTTGATGCGCTATGCGACGCATTTCCTCCAGTCGGCCGACGATGCCGACGAGGTGCTGCAGGACACGTTCATCAGGGCAGAACGGGCGATCCGACGGGGGATTCGCCCGGAGAATCCGTCCGGGTGGCTGTTCAGGATCGCGGTCAATCGGTGCCGGTCCAGGCGACGACGATGGTGGCGGCTGGTGGGCGGAGAGACCGGAGAGGCGATCATTGCCCGCGCCGCCACCCAGCCTGATGTCGAGGCCAGAGAGTGGCGCGACGAGATCACTGGGGCGCTTCGGCAGCTGTCGCCGTCGGCGCGCGAGGCGTTCCTCCTCAAGCATGTCGAGGGTTTGACGTACGAAGAAATGGCCGACATCGTCGGGGCAGGTGTCCCGGCTCTCAAGATGCGTGTTTCCCGGGCGTGCGAGCGCCTGCGAGACTTATTGAAGGACATTCGATGACATGACCGACCATCACGATGCGCTCGACCCGACCGAACGGCTCCACGCGGCCGTCGACCAGCTCCGCATGGGGGCGCCGCCCCGTCCCGGACTGCCGGCACGGACCGCGGTGCGCGCTCGACGCGACCAGACCCGACGCTGGGTCGGCGGTTCAGCGGGGGTGCTCGCCATGCTGGCTGTGACTGCCGTTCTCACCCACAGCTCCACCCCGGTGCCGGGAGAGATCACCTTCGCCGTCCGGGCGCCCACCAATGCGGGCGTGTCGCTCGTCGGCGACTTCAATGAGTGGCAGTCCGATCGGGTCCGACTCACCCCGAAGGGGAAGGACCGCTGGGAGGTCACCTTGCGGTTGCCGCCCGGTCGGTATCGATTTGCCTATGTGACCGATGGCGGGGACTGGCTTCCCGACGCCGAGGCGGCTCCCGTGCTCGATGACTTCGGCCGGCCAACCTCAGTGCTCACGGTCGCGAGCCGATGATGCGAATCCTCAGTCCGTCCCTCGCGCTTGGCCTCAGTATCATGGCCGTTCCACTCGCCGCCCAGGAGGCATCGAGTCTGGCCGGCTCACGGCTCCGCACCCCCACCGAGATGGCCGCGGTTGACCAGCGCCTCGGCTCCAGGTTTCCCGAGAGCGTGGCGCTCCGGATCCACGGCATCGTCGACTCGGCGGTGGCCGAAGGGCTGCCGGCAGAACCCCTCCTGTTGCGCGCCCTCGAAGGCGGGGCCAAGGGCGTCAAGGCCGATGCGATCTACGCGGCGCTCGGTCGTCTTCGCATCTCGATGCGTCGCGCAGCGTCCGCACTCGGCGTCGAGACCGATGGCACAGATCTCACGACGGCGGCGGCTGCCCTGCAGACCGGCCTCGCGCCGGCCCGACTGCTCGAACTCCGGAATCTCCGCGGGCGAGCGTCCCTCACCGTTCCGCTCGGCGCCTACCTCGACCTGACGGCACGTGGTGCCGTGCCCGAACGCGCATGGGACCGCGTCACGGAGCTTGCTCGACGTGGCGCCGATGATCGCGAGTACGAGCGGATTGATCCGGCCGATCTGGTCGCCCGTCGACCCGGAGATCGCCGCTGATGTCACGCGCCGGGTGGTGGCTGACCGTTCTCTTCGCTCCGGGCACGCTCGCCGCGCAGGTGGCGGCACTCACGACCGGCGGCGGCATCGGGCAGTTCGACCAGTCGGCGACCGGGGCCATCGGCACGATCGCCCTTGGGGCGCGGGGCCAGCTCGGCCCAGTGCTTCTCGATGCCACCAGCTCGACCATCTCCTATCAGGATCTCGGCACCCGCAATCAGGCGGCCGTTGATGCCCGATGGGCCTTCGCCCGTGACGGGTGGCGTGCCGGGATCGGACCGCGGTTCGAGACGGGCAACGCGATCCGCACGGGATGGAACGAAGCGTGGAGCGGCACCGGGAGCGTCAGTCGCACGATCGGACCGTTCGAACTCGCCATCGAGCTCGGCGAAGGAATCACGCACCCCAGGGATCAGCACGTCTCGTTCGGGCGACGTGGCGCCTCGGCCGGTGTCACGGCGGGGGCCATCACGGTGCGCGGGATGTTCGATGTCACCGTGCTGCGCGACAGCACGCTTCGGGATGACGTTTTCTTCGACGGCAGCGGCAGCACGAATCCCGATCTCGATCTGATCTTCAGGGATCGGGTCCGTTCGATCCGAGACGTCGCCATGATGGTAGTGGTCACCTTGCCGGCATTCGAGTTCACCGGCACCGTGGGTCGTCGGAGCGGTGATGACATCGCCACTCAGGCCTGGTGGCGCATGCGCGCACTCGTGCCACTCACGGACGTGGCGAGCATCGAGGTCGGTGCCAATCGCAATCCCGCCAATGTCGTACTCGGACTGCCGGGCGGGCGCGAGACGACATTGGGCCTGCGCGTGGCACTGCCCGATCGGGCCCGGCAGCCGCGCGCCATTCCACGCGCGATCGTCGAACGGCAGGATGCGCGCCATGTGCGGATCATCCTCACCCTGCCGGGGGCCTCCCGCGTGCGACTGATGGGCGAATTCACTGGCTGGCGTCCCGTCGACCTCGAACCACTGGGGGGGGGAAAGTACGCTGCCTCGTTCTTTGCGACCGGCGGCACCTACCGCATCAACGTCGCCCTCGACGATGGTCCCTGGGTCGCACCGCCCGGCATGCCGAGGGTGGATGACGGCTTCGGCGGCCTGGTCGGGCTGCTCGAGCTCTGATCGCCGGTCAACCTCCCGGCACCGGGCGACGTATCGAATGGCGTATTCACTGCATCCACCGTTCGGAGCCCCAATGTCACGCATCCTCACATCGCTGCTGTTCGCCGGCCTCCTCGCCGTTCCTGCCAGGATCACGGCCCAGACCCCAGCCATCGCCACCGTGACGCGACTCGAGGTTGCCTCGACCGGCAACGAGGCGCGCTACCGCGTGCGGGAACAACTCGCGGGCGTGGACTTCCCCAACGATGCCGTCGGTGTGACGCATGGCGTGACGGGACAGATCGTCCTCGGTCCGGACGGCCACGTCCAACCGACGGATTCACGGATCACCATCGACCTCCGGGCGCTCACGAGCGACAAGGATCGGCGCGATGGATATGTCCAGCGTCGGTTGCTCGAGACCGACACCTACCCGAATGCCACCCTCGCGCTCACGGCCATCCGCGGCCTTCCGTCGCCGCTCCCGACCAGCGGGATGTTCGCCGCCACGCTTGAGGGGCAACTCACCATCCGCGGCGTGACACGGCCCACGACGTGGACCGCCGAGATCACCGCCACGCCGACCGGATTCGCCGGCACCGCCAAGACCAGCTTCACCTTCGATCAATTCGAGATGACCAAGCCGCGCGTCGCGGTCGTCCTCAGCGTCGAGGACACCATCGCGCTCGAATACGATTTCACGCTGGTCCGGAAATAGCGCGTCTCAAAGGTAGGGCTGGAGCAGCCAGGCCGCCCCATCGCGAAGGCGCGGCAGAAGCGCTCGCTCCGTCAGCTCGGCACGGCGGTGCTCGCGGGCGCCGACCGCCTTCTGGGCGATGATGTCGAGCAGCTCGCTCGCCACGCGCGTCGAGTAGCATTCGACCACAAACTCGAAGTTGAGCCGCAGGGACCGCGGATCCCAGTTCGCCGAACCGACCAGCGACCAGGCGTCATCGACCACCATCAACTTGGTGTGGTCGAACGGCGCACGGGTGAGCAGCACCCGGCATCCCTTGGTGAGCACCTGCGCGAGCACAGCCTGCTGCGCCCACTGCACCAGGCGAAGATTCACCTGCGCCGGCACCATCACCACCACATCGACCCCACGGAGTGCCGTCACGCGGAGCGCCTCGAGCAACACCAGCTCGGGCAGGAAGTACGGCGTGACGATCACCACGCGCTCGCGCGCGGCCGTAAGCGCACCGAGGAGCGTCATGAGCAGGGCATCCTGCGTCTCGTCGGGTCCATCGGCAATCCCGCGTGCCACGACATCGCCGACCGGATCGAGCGCCGGAAACCAGCTCGGCCCGCGCAGCACTTCGCGAGTCGTGAATCGCCAATCGATGACGAACGCCTCGAGCAGGTGCCGAACCACTGGCCCCCCGAACCGGAATTGCATATCCCGCGTCATGTGGGGGGAGGGTGAGGTGGTCAGGCAGAGGTCACGGATGTTGAGCCCACCCGTGAAACCGATCGTCCCATCGATCACGAGGATCTTTCGGTGGTTGCGCATGTTGAAATAGGGGTGCGCAAACGGCACGGGCGAGGGAAGGAACTGGGCCACGGTCACTCCCGCGGCGCGCAGCAGGGGCACGATGGTGGGGCGGGAATACCGGACACCGACACCGTCGACGAGCACGCGTACCTCGACGCCGCGTGCCACCGCAGCAGCAAGCGCTGCCACGAACTGATCGGCGACGACACCACGATCGAAGATGTACGTCGCAAGTGCGACAGAGTGGTGCGCCGATTCGATGGCCGCGATCATCGCAGGATAGGACGCATCGCCATCGACCAGCGGGGTGACGGAGTTGCCCTCCGTGAGCGGTTCGACACTCATCCGACTAGTCAGGTTGGCCAGCTGCCTCAGCGGCTCGGCCACCGTGATGGCGTCTGCTGCGGACGATGATCGGGCCGCCAGCCGGTCCGCGGTGTGATGGGTGCGTGTTGCCCGCATCCGTCCAGCCGCACGACGAATTCGATTGATCCCCAGGAAGAAGTAGAGGACGGAACCGAGCACGGGCGTCAGCCAGACAAGACCGATCCACCCGATCGCCGCACGCACGTCGCTCTTGGTCAGCACGACGTGACCCGACACCGCCGTAGCGAGGGTGACGTGCACGACGCCGAGGAGCAGCTGGATGGTGGCTGAGGACATTGAGCTCGTCGTGCCTTGCCGCACGACCTGACGGTCGTGCCTGAGAATTGTGTTCCGGTGCCTTGCCGACCACACCGCGGGCGCATGCCCGCGGCTCGGCTGACGGTCGTGCCCAAGGTTGTATGATTCCAACATGCACCCATCATGGCCACCTGCACAGCATGTGGCGGCGCTGGCGGAGGCGTTGCCCCCCACCATTCGGTTCGGCACCTCGAGCTGGACCTACCCGGGATGGACCGGACTGGTCTACGCCGATCCGTACCCCGCGAGTGGTGCCAGTGCCAGAATGCTGGGGGAATATGCTCAGTGGCCGCTCTTCCGAACGGTCGGGATCGACTCCTTCTTCTACCGACCCCCATCCGCTGCGACACTCACGTCGTACCGGGACCAGCTCCCACCGGGATTCCCCTGTCTCTCGAAGGTCTGGGAGCGCATCACGGCCCGAACTGTTGGCGGCCCCCGGGGGGTGCCGGGGCGAGGCGAGACCAACCCGGATTGGTTGAACGCCGAACTGTTTTCGACTGAAGTGCTGGATCCGATGCGCGAGCACTTCGCCGACCATATCGGCCCGATGATCTTCGAGTTTGGCACGATCCCGGCCCGGGAGAAGCTCGGCCCCAGCGAGTTCGCGGCCGCGCTCGATCGCTTCTTCGCGGCGCTGCCACGGGACGTGCCGTTCGCGGTCGAAATCCGAAATCCGGAGTTCCTGGCCAGCGAGTACTTCGCAGTACTCAGGCAACACGGAGTGGCCCACCTCTTCAACGCGTGGACCCGGATGCCGCCGATCGGCGAACAGCTCCTCCTCCACGATGCAGTGACCGCGCCCTTCATCGTGAGTCGCGCACTGCTCCGCCCGGGTCGGACCTACGCGAAGGCTGTGGAGGCGTTTGCGCCGTACGATCATGTGCAGGACAAGAATGTGGCACTCCGGGACGACCTCGCCGCCCTGGCGAAGACGGCGTTGGCGCTTCGGATTCCGGCCTACTTGATCGTCAACAATCGGGCCGAAGGCTCCGCGCCCCTCACCATCGTCGGGGTCGCCGAACGATTGGTCGGCCACGATTCATCGGCGGACGACGACCCGCCTCGCCAAGTCGGCTGACCCGGGTACCATCCACTCGTCGAGTCCGGCGAGGAGCCCACCGCGGCTGAGCGTCGTCATCCCGAGGACCGCGGCCCAGCATCCGATCGCACGGCGCACCAGCCGCTCGGGATCCTCGCCGCCGACCTCTAGTTCGATCGCCCGGACGACCTCAGCGAGCCACGCCCTCGACGCCAACTCGACTTCCCCCCCGGGGACCGAACGCTGCATCAGCGCCGCGAGACCAGGCTCACGCCTCGCCATCGTGTCCCAGACATCGGCCACCGCCGTGATCCCCTCGACGGAACGTTCGGCCAACCCGGCGGCCGCCTCCTCGTAGCCGACGGCGGCGAGCGCATCAAGCAGGTGATCTCGGTCGGGGAAGTGACGGTAGGGGGCGTTCTGCGAGACCCCGATCCGGCGAGCCAGTTCGCGGATGGAGAGGGCCGACGGATCCGGATTCCGGACCAGTGCCAGCCGGGCCTCCGCAACCATCCGCCGCCGGAGATCACCGTGATGATAGTTCTTCCGCATGAAGGTGAAGGGAACCGGCTTGACCGATGTTGTCAATGCCTACTTAAATAAAAATCGAGACCGAGCATTATGTAGTCACTGTATACATTTGCCCGTCACACCAAACGGCAGGGGCCGTCTGGCCCCCACCGATCTGCCTGGGCTACCTCCCTACTCGGCCGGCGCCAACCCCACGCCGACCACCTGGCCCACCCGCAGGATCGTCTCGCCGATCTTGTTGTTGGGGGTCGATGCGCCCGCGGTGATCCCGATGGTCCGTACCCCGTCTAGCCAGTCGGTGCTGGTGGACTCGCTTTTGGTGCGGACCGGTTGGTGCCGGAGCGCTCCGGTCTCGATGTCGACGCAAGCCGCGTCCTCGAGGTGAAAGGTCTTCACACCCTTGCTCGTCGCCAGTGCCGCGAGGGCGCACGTGTTCGACGAGTTGTAACCGCCGATGACCAGCATCAGGTCCGGCTGCTCCTCGAGCATCTCGACCACGGCGTCCTGACGTTCCTGTGTCGCCGAGCAGATGGTATCGAACGATCGGAAGTGCTCGGCGAGGTGGTCGTCGCCGTAGCGCTTCGCGAGCGAAGTCCGGAACTCGGCCGCGATGGCGAGTGACTCGCCCGAGAGCATCGTGGTCTGGTTGGCGACACCGATCTGGGCGAGGTCCTTCTCGAAATCGAACCCAGGGCTGCACGCCTTTGCAAAGCGCTCAGGGAGCGCGGCGACGTCGCCATGCCCCTCGATCACATCGCAGACCATACGCGCCTCGGCCATGTCGAAGACCACGAGGTACTTCCCTGCCGGATACTCCGTGGCTTGGCTCGCCGTCGCCTGCGTCTCTTCGTGATAGTGCTTGCCGTGGATGACGGACGTGAAGCCATCCCGCGCGTAATTCTTGACCCGCTTCCAGACATTGAGGACCGAGCCGCAGGTGGTATCGACCAGGATGCAGCCAATCGCGCGGAGGCGCTGGAAATCCTGCATCGTCACCCCGAACGCCGGGATGATGACCACATCGTTGGGCGTGATGTCGCTGAAATCGAATGGCGTGCCGGGATCGTGCCGCAGGAACGTGATTCCCATGGCGGCGAGCTTGTCGTTGACGTGCGGGTTGTGGATGATCTCACCGACAAGGAGGAGTCGCCGATCGGGGAACTTGGTGCGCGTCTCGTAGGCGTACTCGACCGCGCGGTCGACACCGTAGCAGAAGCCGAACTCCTGGGCGAGCCGGAAGGTGAGCGGTCCGACCTCGAGCCGATTGCCATTGGCGCGGAGCTGCTCGACCACGGCGCTGCTGTAGTCGGCGAGGAGCGGCCCCTTGATCTCGGCCTTGAGTCCAAATCCGCGTCGGAAGTAGGTGGTCTCCATGGCCGCAAGATACCGCTTTCCTACGGGCAGCCCACCGCGCTCGCGACCACGGGCAGGTTCCGGAAGTCTCCCTTGAGCAGGATCGTGTCGAGCGCTGCGGGCATGCGGAGCCGCAGATCCATCGAGCCGGTGGCCCGTTCGCCGACGGAGCTGAGCTCGATGACGCCACTCACCGACGCATATCCGATGATCGCGACCGTGTCCTTGACCCATCGGAACGCGGCGGTCGCATTCGGCTTGGGTGAAATGTCCCGAATCGCGGGCGTCACGACTTGATGCGGGCCGACGCTGAGCGAATCGGATTCCAGCAGCGTGACGAGGAGGCCGGTGTCATTGCTGATCGCGGTGAGTGTGGCCATTCGGGTCACTGGGCACCATGTGATCTGGCCGGGGAAGGTGGCGCGGCCGCGGGCGCTCCCACGCCATTCGAGTGTCACAGTTCCGGTGGCATCGAGACCGGTCGTGACGTGCCAAAACCACCAACCGCCCGCACCGAGCGCGACAAGGGCCAGGACCACGAGGGTTCGCTTCACCGGGATGTCGATGCGTCAGATGTTGGCAGTGGTGGGTGCGACATGGGGCGGAAACTGCCCCGGTATGGCCTGTGCTGGAAGGGTTTCCCGAATCCTGGGGCCGTTCAGGAGGCCTCCAGATCGTCCCAGCGGCTCCGGCCATCTCGGTGCAGGCCGTAGGCTCGCAGCCTTCGCCAGAGGGTGGTCCGGGAGAT
This sequence comes from Gemmatimonadales bacterium, assembly GCA_038258395.1. Taxonomy (GTDB): domain Bacteria; phylum Gemmatimonadota; class Gemmatimonadetes; order Gemmatimonadales; family GWC2-71-9; genus Palsa-1233. The sequence continues at coordinate 34,229 of JBBSPX010000005.1, forward strand.
GCCGAGGGTCTTGGCAGTCTCCGCCAGGCGCCAGCTGTGTGACTCGAGGGAGCGGACGATGGCATCCTTCTCTCGCTCGGCGAGTGTGGTTGGCCCCTCCCGCTTCGGCACGAAGATCGCTTCCCCGATGTCGAGATTGCCTACCTTGAGCGGGGAGAGGCGGCCGCCGAGTCCGGCGAGTTCAGGGAGCAGGTCGTCCTTCTCACTCTCGGCGTCGAGACCGGCGTCATCGAGCGCACCACGACCGGCGGCGTTCAGGTAGACTACACGGCCCGCGGGGTCAAAAACGATGACGCCCTCGTTGAAAGAATCGAGCAGCGCCTTGGCCAGCGGGGAGAAGACGGATGGCATCGAGCCGGAGGTCGTGTGAAGCGTCATGGGAGGT
>JBBSPX010000006.1:0-32707 GCA_038258395.1 Gemmatimonadales bacterium
GCACGCTCCCCGACACTGGAGGTGACATCGGTGGTCGGCTCGTCCACTGAGGGTGCCGAGGGTTCCATCCAGTCGGTCCGGTCGTCGATCACGATATCGAACCCCTCCTCCCCTTGAACGACCACCCCATGGGCGCTCCCCTCGAGTGCGGCGCGGAAGTGATCTCTGGTCGGGTAGAGGGCAGCAGCGGATGCGTACAGCTGGCCGATCGCCGCCCAGTCGGCGGCCGCCAACTTGGCCGGAAATTCGACCCGGATCGTGCCGTGCTGTTGCATGGCCTTGGCCACCAAGGTGGCCCCGGGCGCATCGGCGGCCATTGGCAAGCCGTTGACGATCAGGCGACCGCTCTCACGCTCCAGCCGGAACGGCTGGCTTCCCGCCGCGGTCGCCAACAGGGTGGCGGCGCGATCGAGCCCCACCGTGTCGGCGTTGGCTGTGGCGGCACGCGCATCATGGACGACGGCGGCAAACAGAGCGGTCAGGCTGGTCGGCATTATCCTCATTCGAGGTGATGGTTCCATCCGTGGATCCCCCGATACCCTGGGGCCAGACACTGGGACAGACTCCACTCTCCACTTTCAGGATACACCAGATGCGGCGTCTCGGCACTACCTTCGCGATTCTCTTGCTGGCCCTCCCGGTCGGAGCCCAGTCCACGACCGACACGACTCGGCCCCCCCCACCGACCACCGGCTATGGCTCCTGGTTCGGATCGGTGCCTGACATGGACGCCACCGCGGCCGGAGTCACCCTTGCCGGCGTCTCCGACAGCTCCCCCGCCGCGAAAGCCGGTCTACAGAAGGGCGACCGGCTCGTCTCGATGGCCGGCACCCCGGTGGTCGACCTCCGCGCGATGGTCGAGGTGCTCCGCTCGCATCCGCCGGGCGAGACCATCGAGGTGGTCTACATGCGCGACTTCCTCGAACGGAAGGTAAAGGTCACCCTCGGCAAGCGGCCCGGCGGATGAGTACGGTCCTCGACGCCAATCGGATCATCACCCGGCTGCGAAGTGCGTTCACGCATGAGGCTGATCGGGCCACCCTGCTCACCCTGGCCGCGACACTCATCCAGGAGGCAGGGGCCCCCTACACCTCGGTCTACCTGTACATGCTCCACGGCGACGACCTTACGCTCGAGGCATACGCCGGTCGCGAAACCGAGCACACCTCGATCCCGGTCGGCAAGGGGGTCTGTGGCACCGCCGTCGCCACGGGGGTCGACCAGAACGTCGGCGACGTGCAGGGGCGCGAGAACTACATCGCGTGCAATCTCTTCACCAAGTCCGAGCTGGTGGTGTTGATCCGTCGCGCCGGGAAGATTCTGGGACAGATCGATGTCGACTCCGATGTCATCGATCCCTTCACGCCCGACGAGGTCGCCGCGGTGCGCGAGGTGGCCGACGGCCTCGCGGTGCTGCTCTGAGCAACACGGTGTCCGTGACCGAGTGCACGCGGCATGTGCGTGGTATCGAACTGTACGAACGCCGTGCCGGCGACGAGGGTCCGCTGGTGCCGGTCCTCCATGGAGGTCCCGGCGCGCACCACGACTACCTGTTGCCGGGCTTCGACGCCCTCGCCAATGGTCGCACCCTCGTCTACTATGATCAACGTGGGGGGGGGAGATCACCGGTGGCGCGCGCCGTGCCGGTCGGCTGGACCGATCAGGTGGCCGACCTCGAGTCGCTGCGCATGATCTGGGGTGCCGAACAGCTCGACCTGCTCGGTTACTCCTGGGGCGCGCTGCTGGCCATGCTCTACGCGATCACCCATCCCGAACGGGTCCGGTCACTGGCGTTGGTCTCCCCCGCCCCGGCCAACAGCACGGAACGCGCTTCGTACGAGGCCGCGCTGGCGGCCAGGTCGCGCACGCCGGCGCTGGTCGCCGCTCGGGAGGCGTTGCAGGCGAGCGGGCTCCGCGAACGCGACCCGGAGGCCCACGCTCGCCGGCTGTTCGCGCTGGCGGTCGCCGGATACTTCCACGATCCCGCGCGAGCACGTGACCTCACCCCCTTCCGGGTGACCGGCCGCACCCAGAGCGAAGTCTGGGCGTCACTCGGTGACGACTACGATCTTCGGCCGCAACTCCGGGAGCTACGCCTGCCGGCGATCGTGCTGCATGGCGAGGACGATCCGATTCCGATCGAGAGTGCGCGGCGCACCGCCGAGGCGCTCGGTGCAAAATTCGTCAGCCTGCCTGGCGCGGGGCATGTCCCGTACGTCGAGGCACACGCGGAATTCGTCGCGGCACTCGATGCCTTCCTGCCGCGCACATGAGCACGCCCCGCATCCACCCGGTCGAGCACGTCTTCGGATCGATCGTCGTCGAGCGGTTTCCTGCGATCAGCGAGGCGATGGGCGAGGAGACCACACTGGAGCGGTTCCTGCTGGTCGAGCCGGCGCTCACGCTGCTGCAGGACCTTCGCCCGGATGACGGTCTGGGCGACGCCGCGCAGGAGTTCGTGGCATTTGTCCACGCGGTCTGGCTGTGGTGGGCGAGCGGTGCGGCCACCAGGAATCTCGATGCGGGGGCAACCACGGCCCTACTCGAATCGGGGCCCACAGGCGGGGCCGCGAATGTGGCCGTCTGCTACATTCAGGTGGAGCCGCGTCGACTCTGGGCGCGCCTCGACGATGCAGAAGTTCACGAACCGATCGACGGTTGGTTCGTGATGCCGGAGGGATCGGGTCGACGCGTGGTCGCCTGTCTCGGGCTGCATGGGGCCCGACCGGGCCTCTCGGTCCTGCTGGCCGAGGGTGACCGACCGACCAACTGGCAGCGTCCCGATGGCAGTCCAACGTTCTCGCCACGCATGGACGGCGGCGACACTGCCGGACTGGCCAGCATTGACACGCGCGAGGAGCTGCTCCTGCTCGCCTGGAATGTTCCCGATATCTGACGAGGCCCCATGCCGATGATGGACCGGAAGGGTGTGGCGGTGACGCTCGAACGCATCGCCTCCTATCTCGAGTTGCAGGGAGAGAACCCGTTCCGGGTTCGGGCGTTCCGCACGGCCGAAAAGACGGTCGAGGGATTTCCGAGCGAACTCCAATCGGCAATTGCCGACGGATCCCTCGCGGAAGCGAAGGGGATCGGGCCCGCGATCCTCGAGGTGATCACTGAGCTCGTCAACACCGGGCGTTCCTCGATGCTCGAGGAGCTGCGTGAAGCCGTGCCACCCGGCCTGGTCGAGATGCTCGCCGTCTCCGGACTGGGCGTCGCCAAGATCCGGCAGATTCACAATGCGCTCGGCATCGAGACGCTGCCGGAACTCGAAGCCGCCGCTCGTGATGGTCGCCTTGCTGCACTGCCCCGATTCGGTGCGCGCACCGCGGACAATGTCCTGAAAGGGATTGCATTTCTCCGCGCCGCTTCGATCTGGCGCCTCGCCCACCACGCCCGCGACGAGGCCCTGGCCATCGCGGACGCGTTGTCGGCGCAACCTCATGTGCTGGCCGTCCATCCTGCGGGTGCGGTCCGGCGGCGGGACGAAGTGGTCCAGGAACAGATCCTCGTGGTCGTCGCCGACGTCGCCCCCGCCGAGGTCTTCCGCTCGATCGGCGCCGGGGTGGGCGTGACCGAGGTGGCCGGACAGGACGAGCGCCGTGCCACCCTACGCTTTCAGGGCGGCGCGCCGGTGCAGGTGGTGGTGACGCCACCACAAAACCTCGGCGCGGTGCTCGTGCAGGCGACCGGGAATGCGGGGCATCTCGCCCGCCTTACCGCCCTGGCCGAGTCGCGCGGCTACACGCTGGCCGGGACGGCGCTCTGGCAAGGCAGCCGGTTCGTGCCCACCCCCGATGAAGAGGCGCTCTATGCCGCGCTCGGGCTGCCGTGGATCCCGCCAGAGCTGCGCGAGAACGGCGACGAACTCGATCGTCCGCTTCCGCCGCTACTCGAACGGAAGGACCTGCGCGGCTTCCTGCATTGCCACACGACGTACTCCGATGGCACGAACTCGGTCGAGGAACTCGCACGCGGAGTGCGCGCAGCCGGCTATGAATGGCTCGGGATCACCGACCATTCGCGCTCGGCCGCGTATGCAGGCGGGATGCAGCCCGACGACATCCATCGCCAGTGGGACGAGATCGATGGGGTGAATGCACTCGGCCTCGGCATCACCGTGTTCAAGGGGATCGAGAGCGACATCCTTGCCGACGGCGCACTGGATTACCCCGATGAACTGCTCGCGGGGTTCGACTTCATCATCGCGAGCGTGCACTCGCGCTTCACGATGAGCGAGCCCGAGATGACGTCGCGGTTCCTGCGGGCGATCGAGTCACCCTATGTCATCCTGATCGGGCATCCGACTGGACGACTGCTCCTCGCGCGCGAAGGCTACGCGGTCGATCTCGACCAGCTCTTCGAGGCGGCGGGGAAGGCCGGCGTTGGTATAGAAATCAACGCCGACCCGCACCGCCTTGACCTTGATTGGCGCGTGCTGCGCCGGGCACGGGCGGCCGGCGTCATGATCTCGATCGGCGCCGATGCCCACAATCTCGGTGGGCTCGACAACGTCGAGTTCGGCGTCGCGATTGCACGGAAGGGCGGGCTCGGGGCCGCGGACATCCTCAACACCCGGAGCGCCGAGGAGTTTCTGGCCTTCGCACGCACACGCCGGCCATAGTGCCGCGCGAATCGAAGGCTGCACGAACCGCACGCACGCAGGAGGTTCTGGCCCGCCTCAAGGCGGAGTATCCCGACGCTCACTGCGAGTTGAACTTCCGGACACCGTTTGAACTGCTCGCCGCCACGATTCTCTCGGCACAGTGCACCGATGTACGCGTCAACATCGTCACACCCGAGCTGTTCCGACGGTGGCCCACCGCAGCCGCGTTGGCGACCGCCCTGCAGCTCGAGGTTGAAGGGGTGATCCGCTCGACCGGCTTCTTCCGCAACAAGGCGCGTTCGTTGATCGGTATGGCACACGCACTCGTGACCGATCACGAGGGTGTGGTGCCCCGGAGCATGGAGGAACTCCGTCCAATCCCGGGCGTCGGTCGGAAGACCGCCAACGTGATCCTCGGCAACGCCTTCGGACTGAGCGAGGGGATCACTGTAGACACGCATGTCAGGCGCCTCGCCAACCTGCTCGGGTTGACCCGCGCCACCGATCCCGAGAAGATCGAGCGCGACCTGATGCCGCTGATCCCACGCGAGGACTGGGCACTGGTGAGCCACCTGCTGATTTGGCACGGGCGGCGCGTCTGCATCGCGACCCGGCCGAAGTGTGGCGAGTGCGTGATCGCGGCGCTGTGCCCGTCGCGACGGTAAGGGCGCAACATGTTGCGCCCCTACACCGGACTTCGCTGGATGCGTCGGGACGGGCGCAACATGTTGCGCCCCTACTAACTTGTTCCTCTCACAACTCTTGACTCAGGACACACATCTCGCCATGAAGACCGCAACCATTGACACCGCCCGCGGCACCATCACCGCCGAACTGTACGACGACGACGCGCCCGAGACCGTCGCCAACTTCGAAAAACTCGCCAACAGCGAGTACTACGACGGCACCCGATTCCATCGCGTGATCAAGGACTTCGTGATCCAGGGCGGTGATCCGCTCTCGAAGGATCCGTCGAATCCACGCGTCGGCACCGGCGGTCCCGGCTGGACCATCAAGTGCGAGACCGCGGGCAACCCGCACAAGCACAAGGCCGGCGCACTCTCGATGGCCCATGCGGGCAAGAACACCGGCGGCAGCCAGTTCTTCATCGCGCACTCGCCGCAGGCGCACCTCGATGGTGTGCACACGGTCTTCGGGCAGGTGACCGATGGACTCGATATCGTGATGAAGATCGCCCAGGGTGATGTCGTGAATTCCATCCGGGTGGCCTGACCATCAAGATTGCGTTGGCCGCGCTGGCCGACCACGCACTGGTCGACAGTCAGGGCAAGCTCTCGGTCATCGGCATCTGGCGGCACGTCGTGGTGCCGCAGTTGCCCGGTATCCATCCGCGCGCCCACCTCGTGCTGCTCCTTTCCGGACGCCGTGAGGATGTCGGTGAGCATCGCGTGGGACTATCGCTGCTCGACCCGGCCTCGGTGGTCCGGTTCGAGCACCACGGGATGATGCACATGCCGGAGCCAGATCCCGGCGTCGAGGAGGTCGTGTCGCCGGGGGTGATAGTCCTCGACATCCCGGTCCAGAGTGTCGGATCGCACGCGATCGCGGTGACGATCGACGGGATCGAAGCGGCCCGCGTGCCGTTCACGGTGACCCAACCACCGAAGCAGCAGCCGGCCGTGCACTAGTTTAGGGGCGACCGTCAGGTCGCCCAGCACGACCAACGACAACCCTTAGGCGCCTGCGTGAGCGGGCGCTCTGGATCGTGGCATCGTGGGGCGAACATCGGTGGTCGCGACCGATCGACCTTACCCCTCGACTTCACTCGGGGCAGGCTCTCGATCCTAAATGCCTTCATCGGTCGTGCCGAACGGCCTTCTACGGTAGCTTCCCGGCATGCCTGACACCTTCTCGCGCGACTGGGCCTGGACGCTGATGACCGAGTGGACGCCCTCGCCGTCGCTCCGTCAGCACATGCGCGCCGTGGAGCTCTCGATGCGGCACTTCGCCGAGCAGAGCGGTGCCGACCCCGAATGGTGGGGCGTGGTGGGCCTGCTGCACGACTTCGACTACGAACGGTTCCCCAACAACGCGCGACACGCCGACCAGGAACACCCCACGGCGGGTGTCCAGCACCTCCGATCCCTCGGTTTCCCCGAAGACGGCTGCGAGGCGATACTCGGCCATGCCCAATTCACCGGCGTTCCCCGCACCACCGAGATGGCCCGGACCCTCTTTGCGGTCGACGAACTGTCGGGATTCGTGGTGGCGTGCGGTCTGGTGCGACCCTCGCGATCGCTCGCCGACCTCGAGGTCAAGTCGGTGACCAAGAAGCTCAAGGACAAGGGATTCGCCCGGGGCGTGAGTCGGGAGGACGTGCTGGATGGTGCAGCGGAGCTGGGTCGTCCGGTGGCAGATGTCATCGCGGACGTCCTCGTGGCCCTCCGCCCCGCGGAACGGGAATTGGGTCTGGGCACTCCGTGAGCGATCGTCCGGCCGATGGCGACGAGCTGAACCGCGCCATCGATCGGGCGGCCAATTGCTCGGCCATTCCCGGCAATCGGGTCAGGCTCCTGATCGATGGTCCCGAGAACTACACCGCGATGCTGGACATGATCGAGTCGGCCACCCGCCGCATCCACGTCGAGAACTACATCTTCCGCTGTGACACCATCGGCTGCCAGTTCGCCGACGCGCTGGCCCGAAAAGCCTTGAGCGGTGTCCGGGTCCGGGTGCTCTACGACTGGTTTGGGTCGATCTCCACGCCGCGGCGCCACTGGCGGATGCTCCGGGACGCCGGGGTCGAGGTCCGGGTCTTCAGCTCGCCGCGCCTCACCGACCCGCTGGCCCTGGTGAGTCGCGACCACCGCAAGCTGCTGAGCGTCGACGGCGCGAAGGCGGTCACCGGGGGGCTCTGCATCGGCGATGAGTGGGTCGGCGACCCCGAGCGGAAGCGCGCCCCTTGGCGAGACACCGGGATCCTGGTCGAGGGGCCCGCGGCGCGCGCGATGGATCATGCCTTCAGTTCGACGTGGACCCATGCGGGCGGTACAGCTCCGGACGATTCGGTGGAGGTCGCCGACGAGGTGGCAGAGGAAGGCACGACCCCGATCCGGGTGGTGGCGACCAAGCCGGGAGACGGCCGGGCCTGGCGGGTACTGGATCTCCTGCTCGCCCTCGCCACTGAGCGAATTTGGGTGACGGACGCCTATCTGGCGGCGCCAGATAGGCTGTACCAGGTCTTTCAGGACGCCGCCGCCGATGGGGTGGATGTGCGTTTACTGGTTCCTGGCGGCTCAGACATCCCGCTGGTGCGCAACATCTCCAGAACGGGGTATCGTCGGCTACTACGTTCGAACGTCCGGATCTGGGAGTGGAGTGGCATCATGCTCCACGCCAAGACCGCGACGATCGATGGTCGCTGGAGCCGGATCGGGTCGAGCAACCTCAACCCCTCATCGTTGCTCGCGAACTGGGAAATCGATCTGTTCATCGAGGATGCTGGGTTGGCCGAGACGATGGAGCAGCAGTACAGCGACGATCTGGGTGGCAGTGGTGAGGTGGTCACGCGTCCTCGGGATCGGCGGCCGGTCCGGGCCCTCGGACGTCGGACGTCGCTGGTGGTCGAGGGCGCCTCGGAGCGCCATCGGGCCAAGGGGCTGAAGGAGCGTCGGAAGCAGGCGGTGGTGCGGGCTGCGGCACTGATTCGTGCGGCGCGGGCGGCCTTGCTCGCGACCGCCTCGGGGGTGTTCGTCGCCTTCGCGGTGGTAATGGCGCTCTTCCCTCGCTTTGCGGCCTACACGACGGCGGCCATCTTTGGACTCGTCGGGCTCTTCTTCCTTCTCGGCTCCATCAGCCGGCGTCGGCATGGTTGACCTCAACCTCATTCTCGGACACCGCGTATGACCGGCGTGGATGACAGCGACCTCGCTATCCGGGCTGCCGAGGGAGACCCCGTAGCGTTTGGTGAGCTGGTGGCTCGACACGCACCGATGGCCCGACGGGTGGCGCACGCCGTCCTGGAGAACGAGCAGGATGCCGATGACGCGGCTCAGGATGGTTTTCTGTCGGCCTGGCAGGCGATTGGTCGGTACGACGCCAAGCGGGCGTTCCGCCCCTGGTTGATGCAGATCGTGGTCAACGCGGCTCGTGACCTGCGCCGGCGACGAAAAGTACGGACCACCGAGCCGCTCGAGTTCGTCGCGGCAACATCGCGCGACGATCCGGCTCGGGAGGCAGGAGCGCTCGACCTGGGAGAGCAACTCAAGGCGGCGCTGGCGACCCTGCCGGAGCGACAACGATTGGCCGTGGTGCTGTTCGACGCGGAAGGGTATCCGCAGTCCGAGATCGCGAAGATGTTGGGGATACCCGAGGGAACTGTCAAATCCGATGTGTTTCATGGGCGTCGAGCACTCAGAAAGGTGCTCGAGAGTGTCAAGGAGGAATGGGATGCCTGATCTGTCACCGAACGATGCGATGCCGGACGCCAAGCTGGGCCTCGCGCTCCGCGAAGCGCTCGCGATGCCGCACGATGGGGCATTCGTGACGCGTCTGCGGGCGCTGGTCCGGCAACAGCCGGCACGGGGTTGGGACGAGGTGCTCGCCGGCTGGTTCTGGCAGGGTGTCCTCGCGGCATCGCTGGCGGCCGTGCTGGGCGCGGTCGCGCTCCGGGTGCTTGCGGTGCCTGCGACGCCGACGATGAACGAGGAATCTGTGGCGGTGCAGCTCCTCGATGCCGAACGCCCCGGCACTGACGTGCTCATGACCGCGATGGCGGGGATCCGGTGACCACGACCTCGAAGACTCGGGCGGTGGTGCTTCTGGGTGCCGCCTTCTCGATTGGACTTACGGTCGGTGCACTGGCCATGGTGGCTTCGAATCGCCCGGACGATCACCGCCGTGGTGATTCGTCGTGTACGGTCAAGAGTGGCCGGATCTGTTACTGGGCAGGGGTGCTGCAACTCACGTCGGACCAGCAGGACACGCTGGTGACGATCTATCGCGTCAACGAGACGGCAACGGACTCGATTCACGGGACCATCCGTCCGGCGATGGACTCGATCTACCAGACGATTCGGCCGCGCGTCGATTCACAGCGCGCGATCCTTCGGGAAGAGGTCCGCTCGATTCTCACCCCCATCCAGCGAGAAAAGTATGACTCAAGTACGCATGCCTATGACGAAGCGCGTCGGATGGGCCGCGACCGCAATGCATCGGGATCCGGAACGGGAGGGGCGGCGCGTGGTCGTCCGTAATCATTTCCGAGCAGCTGCCTTCACCCTGACGTTCCTGGTGCTTGCACCGATCGTCGGCCGTACCACGATCGCTGCACAGACCGCACCCGAGCGGATCACGCTGGCCGAAGCGCTCGATCGTTCGGCGGCGACCACGCCGTCGATCATCCAGGCGCAGGGTGCGCTCCGGAGTGCCGAACTGTCGGTGCGCACGAGCAAGTTGCAGTACATCCCGCAGCTCACCTTTCCGATCGGTGCGGCGTACAACGTTTCCTCCGGTCAATCCCGACTCGATCCCGTGACCGGGCAGGTCATCGGCGGCTCGGTCACCAACCCGAGCTATTCGGTCGGCGCCCGGGCAAGCCTGACCTTGTTCGACGGCTTCAACCGTGAGCGCGGGCTGAGCGCGGCCGAAGCGCGTGAAGACGCTGCCGTGGCGAGCATCACCAGCACGATCTTTCAGAACCGGCTCACGGTGACCAACGCGTTCTTCGATGCCCTCGCCAACGAGGAGTTGCTCAAGGTGAGCGAAGCTGCGGTGACGCGCGCGCAGCAGCAGCTCGCCGTCGCATCCGCGCGGCTCAGGAGCGGAGCCGGTCAGCTGACCGACTCGCTGTCGGCGCTGGTGCAAGCCGGTCAGGCGCGCCAGCAGCTCCTCAACGCACAAGCATCGCTGGCCACGGCCGAGGCGAACCTCGGCCGACTGGTCGGTGAGGATCACCGTGTGGCCGCGGTCGACGACTCCTCGTTCTACATCCAGCCAGTGCTGCTCGATACGGCGGGTGTTCGGATCGAGGCGATCGCCGCCTCACCGGCGGTCCGGACCTCCGAGGCGAATCTCGAGGCCGCGCGTCAACAGCTTCGGGCGTCGAAATCGGGCTACTGGCCGACGGTGTCGGCGCAGGCGTCGTCCGACTGGACGGCGAACAAGTTCAACGACTATTCACTGACGCCGCGTCGCAACTTCCTGCTCCAGATGAGCTTCTCGCCGTGGAGCAACCTCCAGCGCGAGACGCAGATCGAGAATGCCTCGATCGCACTCGACAACCAGATCGCCCAGGTCGCCGATCAGAAGCGTCAGATTTCGGCGCAGATGACGCAGCAGTTTGCGTCGCTCGGCAACGCGCGTGAGTCGATCGACGTGGCCCAGCTCTCGGTGCGCGCCGCGGCGGAGAACGTGCGGATCACCGAGCAGCGCTACCTGCTCGGCGTCGCCACGATCTTCGACCTCCTGCAGGCGCAGGAGCAGCTCACCTCGGCCCAGGTCTCGGAGATTCAGGCGCGGTATTCGTATCTGCGTGCCAAGAGCCAGATCGAAGCGCTCATCGGTCGGAGGCTCTAGATGGCCCGCGACATGCTCGATACCGGCGAACGGATGGCGTTGCTGCCCTCGGATATCCCGAGGGACGCCGTCATCGTGACGCGAAACCTGCACCGCGAATATGTGATGGGGACTGAGATCGTGCGCGCACTCAACGGCGTCGACATCACGATCCGCCGCAACGAGTTCGTGGCGATCATGGGCCCGTCAGGCTCCGGCAAGTCGACGCTGATGAACATGATCGGCTGCCTCGACACTCCGACCGAAGGCGAGTACTGGCTCAACGGGCACCGAGTGAGCGAACTCGACGACGATGCGCTGGCCCGGATCCGGAACAAGGAGATCGGCTTCGTCTTCCAGACATTCAACTTGTTGCCGCGCGCCTCGGCTCTCGCCAACGTCGAGTTGCCATTGGTCTATGCCGGGGTGAGTGGCAAGGAACGCCGCGAACGCGCCGAGTCGGTGCTCAAGTCCGTTGGCCTCGGCGAGCGGATGCACCATCGTCCGAACGAACTGTCCGGTGGACAGCGCCAGCGTGTCGCAGTGGCGCGCGCGCTGGTCAACCGCCCGTCGATCATCCTTGCGGACGAACCGACCGGCAACCTCGACTCGGCCACCTCGGTCGAGATCATGGACCTGTTCGAAACCCTGCATGCGCAGGGCCAGACCATCATTCTCGTGACCCACGAGCCTGACATTGCTGCGCACGCGAAGCGCCAGATCGTCCTTCGGGACGGCAAGGTGTCAAGCGACGACCTGACCTCGGAGATGCACGCGTGACCCATGTTCGTCTTGTTGTACCCGCCCTCGTCCTCGGACTCCTCGTCGCCGCCTGCGCCAAGAAGGCCGACGACGGTCCCGTGTATCAGGCCGTCGCTGTCGAGACCCGCGACATTTCCGTGACAGTGCAGGCGGCTGGTGCCGCGCTCCCCGAGACCGTCGTCGAGGTCAAGTCGAAGGCGTCGGGCGAGATCCTCGAGTTCAATGTGCAGACCGGGCAACTCGTCCAGCGCGGCACCCTGCTCGCTCGTATCGATCGACGCGTGCCACAGAACCGCTACAATCAGGCGCAGGCCTCGCTCGACGTCGGCAACGCTCGACTCAAGAACGCCGAGACGCAGCTCAAGCGGTCGCAGGAGTTGTTCGTGGCGAAGGCAATCACCGAGCAGGAGCTCGAGGGCACCACGCTCGATGTTGCGAATGCGAGGGCGGCCGTGATCTCGGCACAGATCGAAGTCGACAACGCCAAGATTTCGCTCGACGACACCGAGGTGCGTGCCCCGATCACCGGCACGATCATCGCGAAGAACGTCGAGCGTGGCGCGGTCATCTCCTCGCCGACGAGTGATGTCGGTGGCGGGACCGTGCTCGCCAAGATGGCTGACCTCTCGCTAGTCCAGATCAAGACGTTCGTCGACGAGACCGACATCGGCAAGCTGAAGCCGGGCCTCGACGCGAAGGTCTCGGTGGAGGCGTTCCCCAACCGGCCCTTCCAGGGTACGGTGCTCAAGATCGAGCCGCAGGCGGATACGATCCAGAACGTGACGATGTTCCCGGTGCTGATCCGGATCAACAATCGCGATGGGCTGCTCCGCCCTGGCATGAACGCCGAGGTGAACATCGGCGTCGGCAACGCGAGCAAGGTGCTGGCGGTTCCGAACGCGGCGCTCCGCACCGAGCGCGATGTCGCGAGTGCGGCATCGGTGCTCGGAATTTCCGATGCCGATCTCAAGTCGCAGCTCGAACTCTCGAGCGCCCCGGCCGACCCGGTTGCTAGTGATACCGGATCGGGGGCGGCACTCCCCAAGGATTCGACCAGCGCGGGGAAGCCGACGCCGGAACAGATCAAGGCGTTGATGGCCAAGGCGGCATCCGGTGGAACGCTGACCCAAGCCGACAAGGCGATGCTGCAGGCGGCGGGCGGCAATGCCGGTGGTGGTGGCCGCCGAGGCGGACGCAGCGCCGGCTCGCAGGACGCGATGTTCGGCGGCCGCTACATCGTCTTCACGATGCGTGGTGGCAAGCCGACCGCCGTCTACGTCCAGACCGGGATCACCGACCTCGACTGGAGCGAAGTCAAGAGCGGCCTGACGGCGCAGGACTCGGTACTCTTGTTGCCGAGTGCCTCGCTGATCCAGGCGCAGCAGGGATTGCAGGACCGGATGAGCAAGAACTCCGGCCTGCCGGGACAGAGCCGCTAATGCGGCAAGAGAAGGAGAACGCATCATGATGATCAGCGAAACCGTGCGGGTGGCCTTCGGGAGCATCCGCGCCAACAAGCTTCGGGCGATGCTCACCATGCTCGGCGTGATCATCGGCGTCGCAGCCGTGATCACCGTGGTGGCGATGGGCACCGGTGCGCAGAAGTCAGTCGAAGAGCGGATCAATTCGCTCGGGGCGAACCTGGTCCAGATCAATGCCGGCCAGGATCGCTTCGCCGGCGTGGCGCGTGTGGATGGCGCGCCACTCAAGACCGACGATGCCACCGCCTTGCAGCGTGACGCCGGCGATGTGATCGATGCCATCGCGCCCGAGATGGAGCGACGCCAACAGGTCGAGCTCGGCAATACCAATATCAACGTGAGCGTGGTCGGGACCACTTCGGAATACTTGCGGGCCCGCAACTACGAGATCACCAACGGTCACATGTTCACCGACGGCGACAACGCCTCGCGGCAGCGCTACGCCGTGGTCGGTTCGGATGTGCCCGATATGCTCGGTCAGAATCCTCGCGCCATCATCGGGCAGACGATCGTGGTTCGCTCGATCCCGTTCGAGGTGATCGGTGTCCTGAGCGCCAAGGGATCCCAGGGATGGTCCAATCCCGATGAGCAGATCCTGATCCCGCTCAGCACCGCACAATATCGGGTCATGGGCACCGACCGACTCCGGACGATCTCCGTCACGATTCCCTCTGACGTCAATCGCGACATGGCCCTGGTCTCGCTCGAGCGCATCATGCGCCGCGAGCACCGGATCCGCCCCGGTGGTGGCAACGACTTCACGATGCGGAGCCCGAGCGACTTCCTCGCGACCGCCGAGGAGACCACCAAGACGTTCAGCGCGCTGCTGCTCTCGATCGCGGCGGTCTCGCTGCTGGTCGGCGGCATCGGCATCATGAACATCATGCTGGTCTCGGTCACCGAACGGACCAAGGAGATCGGGATTCGGAAGGCGCTCGGCGCCACCCGATTGACCGTGATGAGCCAATTCCTGATCGAGGCGCTCGTGCTCTGCCTCACCGGCGGTATCCTCGGCATCCTGCTCGGCGTCGGTACGTCGCGATTGGTCGCGATCAAGCTGGGATGGGCGACCCAGATCTCGCCGGCGGCCGTCGCGGTCGCCTTCGGCTTCTCGGCCGTGGTCGGCCTCTTCTTCGGGATGTGGCCGGCCCGCCGCGCGGCACGCCTCGATCCGATCCAGTCGCTCAGATACGAATAGGAACGCGAAAACGCGAGAACGTTCCTCCTCGCGTTGCGAACCAAACCGCGGCCAGATGGCCGCGGCTCGGCCGTATTCTCGCGCTCCCTCTATCTTCCCCGCCATGAATCGACACCTCCTCTCATTGCTGGCGCTGCTGGCGCTGCCGCTCGCGGCCCAGACGCCTGTGGTCACTGTCCCGCGTGGTGACGCCGCCGATGCGACTCGTCTCGACGGGATCCTCGATGAGCCGGTGTGGCAGCGTGCCGCGCGGCTCGATGGGTTCTATCAGGCGAAGCCGGTGGACTCCCGCCCAGCCGAAGATTCAACTGTCGTGCTACTGTGGTACAGCGCCGACGCGCTGCACGTCGGGATCAAGGCGTACGATCGAGTGCCAAGCGGCGTTCGGGCCACACTCTCCGACCGCGACAACATCGGCAACGACGATCGCGTGACGATCTACCTCGACACCTTCAACGACCGGCGCCGAGCATACTTTTTCGGCGTCAATCCGTTCGGCGTGCAGGACGATGGCGTCCGCTCCGAGGGCGGCTTTACGGCGTCGAGTGGCGGCTCGGGCAACACCGATCGCAATCCGGACTTCCTGTGGGAGAGTGCCGGCCAGCGGACGGCGTACGGTTGGTCGGCCGAGCTCCGGATTCCGTTCAAGTCGCTGCGCTGGGGCGGCGGCGATGTGCAGAGCTGGGGTTTCAACGTCGAGCGGATCACCAAGCGCACCGGGTACGAGGACACCTGGACCGATGTGCGCCGAGCCAATGCGTCGTTCCTGGCGCAGGCCGGCACGATCACCGGGCTGGCCGGGATCACGCGCGGCGTGGTCACCGAGTTGCAGCCGACGTTCGTGGCGAATGCGCCAGGCTTCCGGCGTCCAGATGGCACGTTCGGCCGCGGCGATGTGGCCGGCGAGTTCGGCGCAAACGTCCGCCTCGGGTTCACCCGGATGACGCTCGATGGGACCATCAACCCGGATTTCTCGCAGGTCGAGTCCGATGTCGGACTGGTGACGATCAACGAACGCTTCGCGTTGTTCTTCCCCGAACGCCGACCGTTCTTCCTCGAGGGTATCGACCTCTTCGCCTCGCCCAACAACCTGGTCTACACCCGCACCGTGGCGAATCCGCTCGCCGGTGCCAAGCTCACCGGCAAGCTCGGCCGCTGGTCGATCGCGCACCTCACTGCGGTCGATGAGTTTGCACAATCACCGACGGGTGACCCGGACCAGCGCGCCGTGGCCAACATCACCCGCATCCGTCGCGATGTCGGCGACAACTCCATCGCCGGTGTGACGTTGACCAATCGCGACGAGGGCGCCGACTACAATCGCGTTCTCGCCGCCGACACGCGGCTGGTCTTCGGCGGGATCTACTACTTCCAAGGCCAGCTCGGTACTTCCGTCACGCGCGATGCACGGGCCGCGGAGAGTCACAGTGATCCGCTCTGGGAGCTCGAACTCGACCGTACCGGTCGCGCGTTTGGCTTCAACTACAAGGTCACCGCCGTTGGCGATGACTTCGAGACCTGGAGTGGCTTCGTCAATCGATCAGGCATCACCACCGTGCGCGGATTCAATCGCTACACCGCGTACGGCACTCGTGGCGCCACCATCGAACAGTTCACGGTCTTCGCCGGCGTCAATCGGATCTACGACTATGCCAGCCTCTTCGGCCCGCGTGCATTGGAAGGCTCCAATGAAGTCAACGTGAGTATGCGGCTGCGGGGTGGCTGGAACCTGAGCGGTCAGGGGAGTCATTCGTTCGTCCACTTCGATCCGGACGACTATGCCGATCTGACCCTGGACATCCCGACGGAAACGTCGAATATCTTCGAGCCAGCGAGTGGCGTCTTTGATGCCCTGTCGGGCAACGTCAGCGTGAGCACGCCGACGTGGCCGGTTTGGGATGCGAATATTCGATTCGAGAGAGGGGCGAGTGCCATCTTTCCCGAGGCGGCGGAAGGGCGCCTGACCTCGGTGCGCGGCTCACTTAATCTGCGGCCGACCAGTGCGGTGCGCCTGAACGGTTCGCTGACGGTGCAGCACATCACGCGCGCACGTGATGGCAGCGAGTTCGCCCGCACGGTGTTGCCTCGCATCAAGCTCGAGGTGCAACCGAGCCGAGCCCTCTTCTTCCGCGTGGTGGCGGAGTATCGGAGTGAACGACAGGCCGCGTTGCAGGACCCGAAAACCGGTCGCGCATTGATCCGGAACGACAACCCGGTCGGCGCACGCAAGTCCGATCGCCTCAGGATGGATTGGCTCGCCTCGCTCGAGCCGACCGCGGGTACCGTGGCCTTTGTCGGCTACGGCAGCACGCTGCGAGGTGATCGTGCACTCACGCTCCGCAATCTCGAACGCCAGGATGATGCGTTCTTCCTGAAACTGGCGTACTTGTTTCGGCTGTAGGACGAACGAGGATTATGGATTAAGGATGAACGGGGTGTCACCCCGAGCGGAGCGAGGGGACTGAGCAGGGCTTTCGTACCATCCCCTCGGCTCCGCCGCCTCACTGCGTTCGGCGTGACATCGTTTCTCGTCTCTCGCCCCGCAACCATCCTCACCTACCACGCATCCCCTCACCACGACCCATTCCTCAAGGTGAGGCTTTCCCATGCGCATCGTTCCGCTGCTCGTCGGCCTGACCGTCGCGAGCTCGTTTTCGCTCGCCGCCCAGCAGGCACCCCGCACCCTGACCCTCGGTGAGCCCACCGGCCGGCTCACCCAGCCGTTCGGGATGATCAATGGCGTGCGCGAGCTGAGCGATGGTTCGCTGCTGATTGCCGATCCCACGGATGCCGTGCTCCGACGTGTCGATCCCGCGATGCACGTGGTGACCATTCTGGGTCGACAGGGGAGCGGACCCGGGGAGTACGTCCAGCCTGATCATGCCTGGCCTCTCCCCAACGATTCCACCCTGCTGGTCGATCTCGGCAACAATCGATTGGTGCGCCTCGGCAAGGAGGGCGGATTCGGGGCGGTACAACCGATTCTCGCCGAGGGTGCGGGTGGCCGACCGTCGATCCTCAATATTGGTGGGACCGATCGTGAGGGTGCCCTCTTCTCGGCTGGGGCGCCGGACGGTGATTCGATCACGATCACCCGGATCCCGCCGGGTGGTGGTCGGGCCACGGTCGTGGCCAAACTCCGCGGCCCCGAGGTGAAGACGACCAGCACCGGGGGGCCGGGCAATCGCAATGAACGCTCGGCGCCGGTGCCCCTCTCTCCGCAGGATGGCTGGGCGGTCACGGGGTCTGGATTGGTCTACCTCGTCCGTGCATCGGACTATCACGTCGATGTTGTGACACCGACCGGCAGCGTGCATCACGGGGACCCGGTGGCGTACACGCCGATCCGGATCACCGCGGTGGAGCGGGAGGCCTACCTCGAGGAGCGGCGTCGGCAAGGTGGGGTGAGCGCGACCGTGCAGAACATCAATGGACAGATGACCTTCGCGCTCAAGCGTGGCCCAATGCCAACCGATGGGTTCGCCAATGTCACCTGGCCCGAGGTCAAGCCGGCCTTCAGTTCGGGGGACACCTGGGTCGATGGCATCGATCGGCTCTGGGTCCGCCGGCACACCACCGTCGGCTCGCCCTACACGTACGACGTCTTCCTTCCCAATGCGAATCGGACCGCGACCATCCAGCTCGGTGCATCGCGCCGGATTGTGGGCATGGGGGAGCACACGGTCTACCTCGCGCGGAACGACGACGATGACCTGCTATACCTCGAGCGCTATACGCTGCCGATCTGAGGACTTTGAAGGCTGAAGGATGTAGGATCAACGATGAACGATGAACGATGTCACGCCGAACTGTCACCCCGAGCGAGCGCAGCGAGTCGAGGGGGCAGTGAGGCGGCGGAGCTTCCCGTCAACTGCGGTACTGGCCCGGTTCAATGCGCCTTGCCGCACGACCTGACGGTCGCGCATAAGGTATTCATCGTTCATCGTAAGTCGTCCCCCCCCTCGCCGCGACGGAGCGCCTGCACGGCCAACTCATGACGCCGCCGCACCGCCTCGCGGTCGGAGGCATCCGGGAGCGCAGCATCCGCGCCAGCGAGAATCTTGTCGGCATGACGTTGGAGTGCCTCACGGTCGTCCCTGCGGTCGGCGAGTGCGGCAACTTGTGCGATCGCCTCGAGCAGTCGGAGCGTCACCGCGACATCGGTCCGCGCATACTGTCGGATCTGATTGAACGCGGCGTCGGCGACACCCTCGAAATCACTGACGGGCATCACCAGGCGCACACGCCGCGCGCCATCCAGATGGATCCCCGATGGCATGGGCCGCGTGGCGAGTTGCCCAAGCGCTGCACCGAGTCGGTCGACACACGAGACCGCCGTGAACGGATCGTTGACACCCGGAGAGAGGGCCCGGACCGCGACCTCGACCAGCTGATGGACGGCAAATTCGGCGTCCTGCAAATCCGATCGCTGGTCACCCAATCGGAAACACTCGCGGAGTCGCCGACTCAGGTCTTCGTCGAGCCGATGTCCTGGCTGCACCAGCAGCAGCGCCCCGCCCTCGATCACGTACTGCCCGACACGGCGCTGCCCCTGCAACACGAGATCGCGCGATTCGGCGAGCCCGGTCAGGCGCTCGATATCCACCCATTGGAGGTACCCGTCCCGCGGCGCGGTGAACGGCAGCGAGCCATGGGTCTTCTCGTCCAACCATGTCGCATGGACCGGTTCCGCTGATGCGGCGGACTCGGTGATGGTGCGCACCGCGGGAAACTGGGCATCGATGGCATCGGAGAGATCGTGCGACACGCGTGCGATGATCGAGTCGGCCTGGATCGAGGTCGAGACATGATGGATGAAGTAGATCAGGACCCAGAGCGACGCGAGCGCGAACACCAGCCCGAAGGTGACCGACACGTGCGGCACGAAGAGTGCCTCGGTGTCGTGGCGGATGGTCCGGAGCACCAGCAGACAATAGAGGAAGGTCGAGACGAAGGTGCCGAGCACCACCTGATTGGTGGTGTCGCGCATGAAGTTCCGGAGCAGGCGAGGACCGAATTGCGACGAGGCGAGGGTGAGGGCCACCAGGGTGAGTGAGAAGACCACGCCGGCGATGGTGATCATCGAACCGGCGATCGTCTGGAGCACCGCGCTCGCACCGTCGGCGCCACCGGTATAGACCCATGCCTGCTTGAGCAGCCAATCGGTCGGCGCAGCACGATCGACGCCGACCAGGATGAAGGCGAGTGCGGCCGCCAGGGCGGCCATGCCCGTCGGCAGGAACCAGAGGCTACTCCGGAGTCGCTGCCAGTAGAGCCGGATCAGGTCGGGCAACGCAGCGCTCCCTTCAGCGGTTGAGTTGCCAGATGGAGGTGTTCAGCGCGGTCGCGAATGCCACCCACGCCGCGTACGGCACCATGAGCCATCCTGCACGACGATCGACCTGACCGAAGCGTCGGACAAGCATCAGGATCAGCACGAGCAGCGCGATGATATCGAGCAGCGCATAGCCGATCCGGTGAGCCCCAAAAAACAGAAACGACCACGCGGCGTTGAGCACCAATTGGCTGAGGAAGAGCACCAGCGCTGGGCTCCCGCCACGGAAGCCATCGCGCCGCCAGACCAGCCACGCCGCGGTGCCCATCATCGTGTACAAGACGGTCCAGACTGGCCCAAAGACGGCGTTGGGCGGATTCCATGTTGGCTTGGCGAGGGCCGCGAACCATGCGTCGGGCATGAACTGCGTCCCAATTGCCGCGGCGGTGAACGAGAGGATCAACCAGCCAACCAGTCCAGCGACATCACGACCCTTCGACATGATCGACTGCTCCTGTGAACGCGGGGAGGTCACGCCTCGGGCAGCACGAAGGAGAACTCGTACGAGTGCGCACCCTTGTCGTTCTGGATGGTCATCGTGCCGCTCAGTCCAGTGAGTTGGTCGGTGCCCGAGTCCGGGATGACGTGCAGGGAGAGCGATGGCACACCGCGGTTCATCGTGCCGCTGTGCTGCAAGGCGAAGGTGCCGCGCTTCCCCTGGAGCATGCCGCGGACCCATTCGATCGCGACGTAGCCGGCCGAGCTGGGTGTCGCGGTCATCAGGGCGAGCATCTCACCGTGACTCACGGCGTCAAGCTCACCGCTGAATTGCTTGTCCAGGGTCATCCGGCCGAGGGGCGTCCCCTCGGGCTGGTCGGTCATGGTCGACGGCGTCATCTTGACGGTGAATGGGCCGGTGATGGTCACACTCGCGTCGCCGTGCGGATGGGTGTCGGTATGAATTGGCATGCAGGAGTATAGCGCGGCAGGGTGGCCGCGGCATCACTCCTTCGGCGTCGTGGTCGTGGTGTGTGCGAGGATGGTCGAGCGGCCGAAGACGGCGATCACGATTACCACGGCGAGGAAGGCGAGCGCGAGCGGTTCGGTCTCCACGAGGCGCGCCACCAAGGCGAGGGTGGCCGCGGTGCCGGCAATGGCGCCCGCACCACTGATGCCACGGTGTCCGGTCTTTGCATGCCACGCCAGCCCGCACACAATCGAGAAGGTGGCGAGGAAGGCGAGGCTTGCCGCCTCGACCAGTGAGGTCAGTGTGCCGACCGCCGCGAGGAGTGCCGCAATGCCTCCCAGCCAGAGCACCGCACGATCCGGAACGCCCTCCCGATTCTCCTTGGCCAACGACGCCGGGAGTTCACCAGCCTGTGCCACCGTCTCCGCGAGGCGTGCGGTCGCGAACAGCGTCGAGTTGATCGCCGAGCCGGTCGAGAACGCAGCGGCGACCGTGACCACGATCAGTCCCGTCGTCCCGAAGGCCTGCCGACCCGCGATCGCGAGGGCAACCTCCTTGTTCGCGATCACTTGATCCGCACCGACCAGCATCACCGTTCCGAGCGCCACTGCGATGTAGACCACAATCACCACGCCAATCGCCGAGAGCACCGCACGCGGCAGTACCGCGTCGGGGTTCGCGATCTCGTCGTAGTCATAGGTGAGGAGCTGAAATCCCTCATACGCTATGAAGACCGAGGCCGCACCGAAGAGTGCCGTTCCGATGCCACTCGGCGGGATGCCCTGTGAGAGCATCGGCGGGTTCCAGGCGGCAATACCCCACCCGGCAAGGCCGAGCAGCACGGCGAGCTTGAACCAGACAAGGACAATCTCGAGGCTGCCAGCCTCGCCGACACCACGCAGATTGACGCCGACGAACAGGGCGATGATGGCGACCGCGGCAACCCGCGGGAACCAGGAGCCGAGCCCGACGACGTGGCCGAGGTACTGCCCAAAGGTGAAGGCGTAGACGGCGTTGGTGAGGATGTAGCCGACGATCAGGATCCAGGCGAGTGAGCCGGCCGCCCTATCGGCGCCAATCTCGCGCAAAAAGGTGAAGCTGCCCCCGTCCTTCTTGTACAGGGCAGCCAGCTTGACGTAGCTGTAACCGGCGGCAAGGGCGATGAGGCCGGCGACCAGAAAACTCAGCCAGGCGAGCGCGCCCGAGATCCCGACGACCACTCCCAGGGTCGAGAAGATCCCGCCGCCCACCATGCCGCCGACTGCCATCGACCACGTCGCGTTGAACCCGAGCTTCTCCTTGGCCACATGCCCCTCAGATCAGGTAGATCTCCCGGGAATAGGGAGAAATTCCAATAGTAGTTGTAACTAAGACTAGTGAGATGGTCTTGGTGATTTCCGTGTTCCAGATGCGGCGATATCTTGCCGTTGTGACGCACTAAGTGTAATATTGATAATAGGTTAGAGAACATCACCCCCTATCTGACCGGCGTTCACAACCACTGCCTCATGCCCGTGCGCCCGCGTCTCACGCAGAGCGCCGAGGAGTACACTCAGTATGAATGAAAACAGCGCGCTGCTCGCCCGGCGAGCCGCAGTTGTCGCCCGTGGCGTCCCGATGGTGACCACTGCAACCGTAGCGACCGCAACCGGAGCCACCCTCGTTGATGTCGATGGTGGCGAGTTGCTCGATTTCGTCGGCGGCATCGGGGTGATGAATGTCGGTCACGGCAACCCGAAGGTGGTGGCCGCGATCAAGGCGCAGGCCGATCGACTCCTCCATACCTGTTTCCATGTCGCGACGTACGAGCCGTACGTCGCACTCTGTGAGCGACTCGCCACGCTGCTCCCCCACGGCGATGCGACCAAGGTGGTGCTCCTCAATAGCGGCGCGGAGGCGGTCGAGAACGCGATCAAGATCGCGCGGCAATCGACCGGTCGTCAGGCGGTGCTTTGCTTCAGCGAGAGTTTCCACGGCCGAACGATGATGGGAATGTCGCTCACCTCCAAGGTGAGCTACAAGGTCGGATGCGGCCCGTTCGTCCCCGAGATCTACCGACTGCCATTCCCGAATCACTTCCGCTACGGCGATGGGCTCGACATCGACGCCTTCGTGGCGCGCGAGCTGGCGGAGCTTGAGGAGGCGTTCAAGACGATGGTCGCCGCCGGCGACCTGGCGGCGATCATCCTTGAGCCGATTCAGGGCGAGGGCGGCTTCGTGCCTGCGCCCGTGGCGTGGCTGCAGGCGGTCCGCCGCATCTGTGACGAGCACGGGATTGTGTTGATCTTCGACGAGGTCCAGAGTGGCTTCTGCCGGACCGGTCGCTGGGCGTCCTACGAGCACTACGACATCGTGCCCGACCTCTCGACCTGGGCCAAGTCGATGGGTGGCGGCCTGCCGATCGCCGCGGTCATCGGCAAGGCGTCGGTGATGGATGGCGCGGTGCCCGGCACGATCGGCGGGACCTACGGCGGCAATCCGGTCGCGTGCGCGGCGTCCCTCGCCGCCATCGACGTGATGGAGGAGCTCGATCTC
Source organism: Gemmatimonadales bacterium (assembly GCA_038258395.1). GTDB lineage: Bacteria > Gemmatimonadota > Gemmatimonadetes > Gemmatimonadales > GWC2-71-9 > Palsa-1233. The sequence continues at coordinate 23,341 of JBBSPX010000006.1, forward strand.
AACAGTCGGGCGACCGTGATCGGCGACACGATCCGGGCACGGTTCACTGCACTCCGGTCCCGCTGTCCGATCATCGGCGATGTTCGTGGACTCGGTGGCATGATCGGGATCGAGTGCGTGACCGACGGCGATCCGAATCAGCCGCTCGGTGCGCTGGTGAAGGACGCACTCACCGCCGCGCTCGGTCGTGGTGTGCTCGCGATCGCCGCCGGGACACACGGCAATGTGATCCGGATCCTCAGTCCGCTGGTGATCACCGACGGCGAGCTCGATCGCGGACTCACGATTCTCGAGGAAGAGTTACTCGCTGCGTGCGATCGCCACCTCGGTGCCGCCACCGCATCCGCCAACAGCTAGGAACACGATGCAACCGTTCGCAATCGCCGGCATGCAACTGCAGCTCAATGGCCTGGGGAACAACATCCCCCGCATGCAGGAGCGGCTCGACTACTTGATGGCCGTCTTCCCGTGGGTCGAGATGGTAGTGTTCAGCGAACTGGCCGCCTGCGGTTGGTCGCCGGCGCAGGCGCAGCCAATGCCCGGCCCGGCGGAGCATGCATTCCAGGCGATGGCCGTTCGGCATAAGGTATGGCTGGTCTCCGGGTCGCACTTCGAACTCCTGGATGGCAAGGTCTACAACACCGCGTCGGTGGTCAATCCGGACGGCGTGGTCGTGGCACGGCACCGGAAGCTGTTCCCGTTTTTGCCGTACGAGACCGGCGTGACGCCAGGCGAAGAGTTCGTGGTGTTCGATGTGCCGGAGGTCGGACGCTTCGGTCTCTCGATCTGCTACGACATGTGGTTCCCCGAGACGTCGCGCCAACTCGTGGCCCTCGGTGCGGAAGTGATCATCCACCCGACCCTCACCACGACGATCGATCGCGACGTCGAGCTCGCGATCGCTCGCGCCACTGCCGCGACCAACCAGTGCTTCATGATTGATGTCAATGGAGTCGGCGATATCGGGAACGGGCGCTCGGTGGTCGTTGGCCCGGCCGGTGATGTTCTGTATCAGGCGGGCACATCCGAAGAACTGATCCCGCTCGAGATCGATCTCCAGCGCGTCCACCGGAGTCGTGAGGTCGGGCTCCGTGGTCTCGGGCAGCCGCTCAAGAGTTTCCGCGACAGCACCGTCCGCTTCCCGGTGTACGCCGGCGAGACACGAGAGTACCTCGAGACGCTGGGGCCGCTGGCCCGGATGGAGCGCGGCAACCGCGCCGGCATCCGAGGCGTCACGCCAGAGGGTGCGGCACTCGCCGCACACTTGCCCGGAGTGCACCCCGAGACGATTTGACCCAGAGGAGAGCAGGTATGAGTGGCTTGACCACGCCGCAGCACGGAATCCCGATCAACGAACCGTTGTACAACCTGTCGCGCGTCCGGACAGACAACTGGCATCGGTTGCGCGACATCGCGCGGCGACTCCACCGCGGTGTGGAACAGGCCGGTGAGGTCGAACGCCTCGATATCGCCTGCGGTGAGGCTCTCGCCGCGCTGGCCCCGCTCGAGCCCTACTTCGCCTTTCCGGGGTGGCGTGCCTACGAACGACTCCGCGCATTTCATGCCGACAAGCGATGGGACGCGCTCGCGCGCCAGACGATCCGCCTGATTCGGCTGATCTCGACTGGCGGCTTCCGGCGACTCGACCTGCTCGACCTCAAGATCCAGGGCTACGCCGACCTGCTCGACCTCGATGAGTTCTCCGAGGATGTCTACCGCAAGATCGGGCTCGAGAAGCGGCCCTACTTCGTGACCCTGGTGGTCGACGATCTCTCGCCGCTCCAGGAATTGGAACTCCAGAACCGCTTTCGGCATCATCGTCGGCCGGAAGATCCGTTCATCTACGAGACAATCGTCGCGCGCAGCTTCGAGGCGGCCATTTTCGCGATCATGGCGAACCCGGCGATCCAGTGCGTCATCCCGCGCTTCTCGTTTCCGTTCGCCGACCCCGAGAAGGGTCCCGCCATCGCCGGCCTGCTCCGCATGCTCGGTTTCGATCGCGACGCACTCGCCGCCGCGATGCCAGGTGAACGCACGCTGGCGCTCGGTCGGGTGCTCAAGGCGCTGCGCCCCGAACTCGATCTCTTCCTGATCTCCGATGCACCGGTCGAACATGTGGTCGGCCGACGGAGTTCACAGTATCGTCGGGTGTTCTATAACGCCGAAGACTATCAGGACTTGCATTTGAGCATCCTGAAGGGGGTCCACGAGCGCTACGAGACACCGTTCTTCAGTGCGCTCCGCGCCTACAGTCTCAAGCCGACCGGTGTCTTCCATGCGCTGCCGATCTCGCGTGGCAAGTCGATCGCCAACTCGGTCTGGATGTCGGATCTCGCAGAGTTCTACGGCAGCAAGGTCTTGCAGGCGGAGACATCTGCGACCACCGGCGGACTCGATTCCTTGTTGCAGCCGGTCGGCACGATCAAGCGGGCGCAGGAGCTGGCGGCGCGCGCCTTCGGGGCCAGGCGCACCTACTTCGTCACCAACGGCACCTCCACGGCGAACAAGATCGTGATGCAGGCGCTGATGCAGCCGGGCGACATCGTGCTGCTGTCGCACGACTGTCACAAGTCGCACCCCTACGCCGTGATTCTGGCCGGCGCCCAGCCCGTCTATCTCGGCGCCTATCCGTTGTCGGAGTACTCGATGTACGGCGGTGTGCCGCTCGAGGAGATCAAGCGACAACTGCTGGCGCTCCGCGCCGCGGGGAAGCTCGACCGGGTGAAGCTGCTGCTGCTCACCAACATCACCTTCGACGGCATCACCTATGACCCGATCCGGGTCATGGAGGAAGTGTTGGCGATCAAGCCCGACATGGTCTTCCTCTGGGACGAGGCGTGGTTCGCCTACGGTCGGTTCGTGCCGACCCTCCGTCAGCGCACCGCGATGGATGCGTCGCAGCGGCTCGAGCGTCGGCTGGTGTCGCCGGAATACCGAGCGGACTACGCCGAGTGGCGCACAACATTCAATCCGGACGACGCGACGGATGCGGAGTTGCTCGCCACGCGGCTGCGTCCGGATCCGGCGCGGGCACGAGTGCGAGTCTACGCGACGCAGTCGACCCACAAGACGCTGACCTCGCTCCGGCAGGGATCGATGATCCATGTGGCCGATCAGGACTTCGAGGCGAAGGTGAGCGAGGTGTTCGACGAGGCGTACCTGACCCACACCTCGACTTCACCCAACTACCAGATTGTGGCCTCGCTCGACGCCGGACGCCGGCAGGTCGAGCTCGAGGGGTACGAGATGGTCCGGCGCAGTGTGCAGCTGGCCATGACACTCCGCGAACGGGTCCGCTCGGATGAGTCGCTCAATCGCTACTTCAGGATCCTCGGTCCGCGCGAGATGATTCCGTCATCGTACCGCCCCTCGGGGCTCGATGCCTACTTCGACGAGAATCACGGCGGCATGCCGCTCGAGGAAGCATGGGGTGGTGACGAGTTCGTCCTGGATCCGACCCGCGTGACGCTCGAGGTCGGTCGCACCGGCCTCGACGGCGATCAGTTCAAGCAGCTGCTCATGAACCGGTACGACATCCAGATCAACAAGACATCGCGCAACACCGTCCTCTTCCTGGTGAACATCGGCATGTCACGCGGCACGATCGCTCACCTCGTGACGGTGCTCACCAAGATCGCCGAGGAGTTGGACGACCGCTTGCAGCATGCCAGTGCGACGGAGAAAGAGTTGCACGAAGGACGAGTGCGCCGGTTGATGGACGACTTGCCGCCACTGCCGGACTTCAGTCGATTCCATCGGGCGTTCCAGGAGGAAGCCGAGTGCGCGACGCCCGAGGGCGACATGCGCGGGGCGTTCTACATGGCCTACGATGATGCCGCCTGCGGCTTCGTCACGCTCGATGCCAAGTTGTCGCGCGACGTAGCCGCCGGCCGCGAGGTCGTATGCGCGAGATTCGTGACACCGTATCCGCCGGGATTTCCGGTGTTGGTGCCGGGGCAGGTGCTCACCGCGGAGATCCTCGACTACCTGCTGGCGCTCGACGTGAAGGAGATCCACGGCTACGACCCGGAGCACGGTCTCCGGGTCTTCACACCGGCGGCGCTCGAGGCGCGGCTCGGTGCCCGTGGCGTGCCGGCACTTGCCGCGGTGGGGGTGGGCTGATGGCGAAGCGTGTACGCACCAAATCGGAGATCAAGGCGCGGCTCAAGAAGAAGGCGAAGCAGCGCACCAAGGACCTCAAGCGCGCCAAGCGCGAGAAGAAGCTCAACCGAAAGGCGAATACCGACGTGACCACGGCCACGAAGAAGACCCGGACCCGGAAGCGCACGACCGCGGGCAAGCCCAAGCCCGCGAACCCCGTGAAGGTCCGGAAGGCATATCCGACGCTGGTGGGCATCTCCGACATTCGTCGGCATTTCCATCGCAACGAGGAGCCGGTCTACTTCATCAGCGCCACGCCGTTCAACCTGATCGGTCTCGATGAGTGGGTGCGCAATCTCCACTTCATCAACTATGTCGACTGCTTCGATGGCCAGCATCCGCATGTCTTCGTGCCGACCGAGACGCCGCATCGGCCATTCACCTCGATCGAGGACATCAACAACTACCTGTTGAGTCACCAGGAAGTGATCGACTACATCCGTGCCCGCGGTCCCGGTGGCAAGGCCGTCTTCCTCTTCTTCGACGAGGAGACCGAGGCGCTCTGCAAGGAGCTCGGCCTCGAGGTCACCTTCCCGTCGGCCGAACTCCGGCGCGCGGTCGACAACAAGGTCGAGGCGACGCGGATCGCCGACCGGGCCGGCGTGGCATCGGTGCCGCACGTCCTCTCGAAAGTCGAGTCGTGGCAGGACTTGCAACGCGTCGCGGAGCCGCTCGGCGGCGATCTCGTGATCCAGACGGCATTCGGTGACTCGGGGCACACGACCTTCTTCATCGCCTCCGAGGCCGATTACGAGAAGCACGCCGAGGAGATCACGGCCGAGCCGGAGGTGAAGGTGATGAAGCGGGTGCGGGTGAAGGGTGCCGCCCTCGAGGCATGTGTCACGCGGCACGGTACGATCGTCGGGCCGCTGATGACCGAGTTGGTCGGGTTCCCGCGGCTCACACCATACCGCGGTGGCTGGTGTGGCAACGAGGTGAATGCAGAGGCATTCCCAGCCGAGGTGCGGAACCGGGCTAGGGAATCGACGGTGGCGTTCGGCGAGGAGCTCCGGAAAATGGGCTATCGCGGCTACTTCGAGTTGGACTTCCTGCATGATCAAGACACCGACGACCTGTATCTGGGCGAGGTGAACCCGCGGATCACGGGCGCAAGTGCGATGACGAATCTCGCGGCGTTCGCGCACGCCGACGCGCCGCTCTTCCTGTTCCACTTGCTGGAGTACTCCAACATCGCGTTCGAGCTCGATGTGGCGGAACTCAATGCGCGCTGGGCCAATCCGGCCAACATCGATCCCTGGGGTCAGCTGGTGATGAAGCACACCGCCGACGAGATCGGTGTCGTGACAGCCGCACCGCAGTCGGGTGTGTGGCGGCTGCTGCCAGATGGTGGTGTCGAGTATGTGCGGATGCAGACGCATCGACGCACGGTTGACACCGAGAACGAGGGGTTCTTCATCCGGATCGCCAATATCGGGGACTATCTCTACGAGGGTGCCGACCTCGGTATCCTGATCACGCCGGGTCGGTTGATGACCGAGGACCACCAGCTCAACGACCGCGGCCGTGAATGGATCAAGGCGATCCATGGCGCGTACCGCAGCACACCGATGGCGGGGCACGAGGTGCCGGCCGATGTCACCGTGGCCGAGGTGGGCAATTTCAAGATCCTCTAGCGGGGTGGTGGAGCGCACGCTTCACGCGATCCAGGAAGATGATCCCGGTGCCCGGTGGGCCGGGATCTACCACGATCTGGCGGCCGGCTACACCTCGTGGTTTCTCCGCGAGGGCGACGCGGCGCGTCCGTCGTATGCGATTGCATCGAAGGCGCTGCGTGCGCATATGCCGGAAATTTTCCCAGTCTACGAGCGGTTGGTCGAGCTCGCCGGTGGCGGCGACCAGGCCGCGAGGCTGCTGGCGCTCTGGTGTCCGGCGCCGTATCTCACCGGCTGTTCGCAGGCCGTCTGGCGCGGGCCGACACCGCTGCTGGTTCGGAACTATGACTATCTCCCGCATCTCTGGGACGGCGTGCTGCTCTCGTCGAAGTGGACGGGCCGGCGAGTCGTCGGCATGCTCGATTCGATGTGGGGTGTGCTCGACGGGATGAACGAGGACGGCCTCGCGGTCTCGCTCGCCTTCGGTGGTCGGCCGGTGGTGGGGCCTGGGTTCGGGATGCCGTTGATCCTGCGCTACATCCTCGAGACGTGTCGCGATGTGCCCGAGGCGGTGGCGGTGTTGCTCAGGGTGCCGAGCCACATGTCGTACAATGTCACGTTGCTCGACCGGCAGGGGCGCTACCGGACCGTGTTCGTTGCGCCTGATCGACCGACCGCCGTGACGCACCGGAGCATCGCCACCAACCATCAGCGCGTGGTCGAGTGGGAGGCGTTCGCGCACGCCACCGCGACGCTCGACCGGGAGCGCCACTTGCGATTGCGTCTGGCCGACCCACTCGAGACCGTCACCAGATTCGTGCGACGATTCCTCGAGCCGCCGCTGTTCACCAATCCCGGTCAGCGGGGGTGGGGCACGCTCTATACCGCGGTGTATGAGCCCGCCACATCGAGCATGGCGCTGCACTGGACGCACGATTCCCTGGTCGAGACCATCGAGGGCTTCCGCGAGGCGGACGTCCCGATTGCCTATCTCAGTCCGATTCCTGAAAGGACAGCATCATGAGTCACGTTGCCATCAATCCCGCCACTGGCGAGACCGTCTCCACGCATGAGGAGCTCACCAACCAGGCGTTGGGGAAGGCGATCACGCACACCGCGAAGACGGCGCGCGCGTGGCAGCAGAGGACCGGCTTTGGCGAGCGTGCCGTGAGGATGCGGAAGGCCGCCGCGGTGCTGCGTGCGCGTGCCGACGAGTTCGCGGCATTGATGGCAGCGGAGATGGGGAAGCCGATCAAGCAGGGACGCGGCGAGGTGGAGAAATGCGCTTGGGTGTGTGAGTACTACGCCGAGCATGCAGAAGCGTTCCTGGCTCCGGAGATGGTCGAGACCGATGCGTCGCGGAGTTACGTGGCGTACCGACCGCTGGGCGTGGTATTCGCGGTGATGCCGTGGAACTTCCCGTTCTGGCAGGTGTTCCGCTTCGCGGCACCCGCGCTGATGGGCGGCAACGGCGGCTTGCTCAAGCATGCGGCGAACGTCCCGGGATGCGCCTTGGCCATCGAGTCGGTGTTCCGAGACGCCGGCTTTCCTGACGGCCTCTTCCGGACGCTGCTCATTTCGCACGATCAGTCGAAGCGGGTGATCCGTCACAAGGACGTGATGGCGGTGACGCTGACCGGCAGCACGCGGGCCGGCAAGGCGGTCGCCAAGGAGGCGGGCGCGCGCCTCAAGAAATGTGTCCTCGAGCTCGGTGGCAGTGATCCCTATATCATCCTGAAGGACGCCGATCTGGATCTGGCGGTCGAGGCGTGTGCCACGAGCCGGATGCTCAACTCGGGGCAGAGCTGCATCGCGGCGAAGCGGTTCATCGTGGTGCCCGAAGTGCAGGGCGAATTCGAGCGGCGATTGGTCGAGCGGATGCGCGCCGCGAAGATGGGCGATCCGACGCAGGAGCAGAACGACATCGGGCCGCAGGCGCGGGTAGATCTGCGCGACGAGTTGCATGCCCAAGTCGAGGCGAGTGTCGCCAAGGGCGCCAAGCTTTTGTTGGGTGGCACGCTCCCGAGTGGGCCTGGCGCGTTCTATCCGCCGACGGTGCTCACCGATGTAAAGAAGGGGATGGTGGCCTACAAGGAGGAGCTGTTCGGTCCGGTCGCGGCGATCATCCCGGTCAAGAATCGGGCGGCTGCCATCAAGGTGGCCAACGACAGCATCTACGGGCTCGGTGCCGCAGTGTTCACGCGCGATGTGGCGGCGGGCGAGGCGATTGCGGCCAACGAACTCCAGGCGGGTGCCTGCTTCGTGAATGCGTTCGTCAAGTCCGACCCGCGCCTACCGTTCGGCGGCATCAAGGAGAGCGGCTTCGGCCGCGAGCTCGCGAGGCACGGGTTGCTGGAGTTCCAGAATGCGAAGACGGTGTACGTGCGGTAAGCGTGACGCGTGAAGCGAGAGGCGAGAATGTTGTCACCCCGAGCGTAGCGAGGGGACTGCGCCCGACCTTGGTACCATCCCCTCGGCTCCGCCGCCTCACTCTGTTCGGCGTGACAGGGTGCGACGTTCATTGGTCGTGCCGATCGACCTGACGGTCGATCCTAAAATCGTTCATTGGTATTGCCGGGCGACCTTATGGTCGCCCCTAAGGGCGGTCGCCCCTACCGATTCAACCAATAGCTAACCTTGACCAGGAATCGGTCCTCGGCCCGCTGACCGAAGAGATCACCGAAGTCACCACGGAATGATTCCTCACCCTGCACCGGCGCGAACGCGGACCGCCCCTGCGACCAGACGAGGAAGAGCGTCGAGCCCGGCCGATACTCCCAGCGGAACACCGCGTTCGACCGGAACGCCTTGACGTTGAACCCACCCGGCGCATCCGCCCCGCTCCCCGTGTACTCCTGGAACCGATCGTCGTACTGTGCGGCACGCGGATCAGCGAGCTCGCGCACTCGGCTGTAGGTGCCCTTGGAGATGAACGGATTGGCATACCACTGCAGCGATGCGGTCGGGCTGAAGGTGTAGTTGAGCCGCCACGTGACACCCAGCGTCCGCTGGTCGAGCGCCGCGAAGGTATAGTGCGTGACGCCCGCGCCATCGACCGGATTGCCGAACCACTGACTGTCGTCGGTGTTGCGGCTCACATCGACACTGAGCGAAGTCGAGAATTGAGTTCCCATCTTGAACCGCACCGACGGACTCACATTGAGGTTGCTGCTCCGGCCACCGTCCTGGGTGGTGTAGTTGAAGCCGATGCCCGGCACGATCGCGTGACGATCGTCTCCCTCGATGCTGCCCCACGGCGAGAATCGCGGACCGACCCGGAGCGCCGGCCCACCACGTGTGCACGACCGATCACAATAGGTGTCACCGATGGTATAGGTCCCGCCCAAGTGGAACCACATCCGGTTGGCGAGCTGGATATGCGTGTTGGTGTTGAATGCCCGATCGGTCGGCAGGCCATCCAATGACCAGTGCTGCCACCAATTGAGGTTCCAGTTGAGCTGGCGATAAATCGTGTTCGGCGTGCTCCAGCGCACCGCAAACCAGTTGTTCCAGCTCTGCTCCCCCGCAATCCGCAGGAAGCCAACATCGTTCAGCTCGAACCCCGATGATTGCCTGGCGTAGCCGGTCTCGAA
>JBBSPX010000007.1:0-30199 GCA_038258395.1 Gemmatimonadales bacterium
GGCACAAAGAGCGGGTAAACCCGCCTTGCTCCGAGAACATTTCATATCACGAAGCTTGCCCACATGGCCCGGTTTACCGGGCCTCAGTGCCGAGAAGTCGCTTTAGCGACTGGCACCGGACCTCAGTGCCGAGAAGCGGCTATCAGCCGCTGGCGGAGCGCGGGGCAACCCGCCTTGCCCCGCTAATGCTTCACATCGCCAGGCTCGCCCACATGGCCCGGTTTACCGGGCCTCAGTGCCGAGAAGTCGCTTTAGCGACTGGCAAGTCCACATGCATCGTCAGCATCATCCCCGCGCCGAGGTGCTCGGCGATGTGGCAGTGCAACATCCATGCTCCCACGTTCGACGCGTCGATCAGCAGGTCGACGGTGCTGCCCACCGGGATCAGCACGGTGTCCTTCCAGACCAGGTTCGCCGTGGCCACGCCGTCGCGCGAGACGACCAGCATCCGCTGGCCATGCAGGTGGATCGGATGCTGCATCGGATGGAACGACTTCGGATCGTTGAAGATCCGGAGCTTGACCACCGACCCCTGTGTCACATGCCAGTCGATCGCCTCGTTCTCCAGGCCACTGTCGTCGTCGCGCAGGATCCAGCGTACCTGCTTGCCCGTCGAGAGCCAGTTCATCTCGGGCATGCCATCGACCCACTCGACCGGGTGGAAATAGGCGGTGTCGATGCTCATGAACTGGACCGTCGCGAGCGGCAACGCCGTGGTCGCGACCGTGAGGGTGATACGCTTGTCGGGTGCCGTGTCGAAGTAGCGACGGAACCGCTCGATGTCGGCGCTGACCGTGGCATTCATGCGCAGGGAGTCGAACGCGGCGGCATAATCGGGTGTCGCAGCCGCACGGTCGACCGTGACCCACCCCAAGGTGTCGACATGCGGGACGAACTCGCCCATGTAGTGGTCGATTGCCTGGACCCGATTGAGCAGCGGCACTCGGCCCGGCCGATCGAACCGTGTCTCGATCACGTAGCGTTCGGCCGGCGCCAGCACCACGCTCGTCACCCGCTCCTCGCGCTCGAAGCGGCTCACGTCCGAGGCGAGCACCTTCATCGGGGAGTCACCGAACGAGAGGTTCCACGTCCGCGAGCTTGCCACATTGGTGAGATGAAAGCGCACCACCTCGCCCCGCTTCACATGGAGGTCGTAGCTGGGCTCCCCGTTCACCAGCGGCACATTGCCCACACGGCCCATCAACACGAAGTCGGGCGACTCCCGACCGAACGGGATCAGGGTGTCGGCATGGATCAGGAGGTCGCTCAACATCAGCGCCTGCTCGCTGTTGGCCGATGAGTAGTAGGCCGGGTCCGGGCTGTCGACCAGCATGTTGCCGTAGAGACCAAGCGCCTGCTCGATATCCTCCCGCACGTGGGGGTGATACCAGTAGATGCCGGCATCCGGGAAGTGCACCGTGTAGGTAAAACTCCCGCCCGGCTCGACGGCGTCCTGTGTCACTCCCGGCACCCCATCGGATCCATTGTCCAACCGGACACCGTGCCAGTGCACCGTGCTCGGCAGGTCGATCCGGTTGTGGAACCGCACCGTGATCGTCGCGTTCTGGGGGACCCGGATCAGCGGACCCGGGACCTGCCCGTTGAAGCCGTACATCACGAAGCTGTTGCCGCGGATCACGCGGCGGAGCAACCCCGCCGTCAGGTCGAGCGTGTCGCCGTCGGCCAGTGGCGTGATCCGGGACGGGGCAGCCAGCGGCACCGTGCCGGGTGCGATGCCCCCCCCCGGAAGGAATGGCGCGACCGGTGGCAACAACCCCACCAGTCCGGGGAGCATCACCATCCCCGGTGGCATCGGGATCGGCATCGACATCGTGCTGTCGCGATCCATCACCATGTCCGACATGTCGTGCTGAATCGGTGGCGGGTCCTGTGCCACGAGTGGCGTGGCACCCGCCACGGCGAGGAGCAGCGTCCCGATCCAGGCCTGCGTCATTGCGAGATGCCGCGGAACATCGGATGCGTCATGAAGGTCTGCAGCCACCCGCTTGGCGAGGTGCCGTGCATCACGGTCGGTCCGCTGTGGTCGGTCGGCATGCTATCGGGCTCTGCCGTGATCACCAGCAGGAACTTGTTGCTCGAGGCCTCGCCCACGGTTGTGCTCCCGTTGGCGACCGCGCCGAGCCGGTGCCATGTGGCGAGGTCGGTCGACACTTCCCACGCGACATAGGCGTGATACTCGCCGAGCGAGGTCGGTTCGGGAAGTCCGGAAAGCGTGAACCGGATGTCATAGCGGTGACGGCCATCGACCGTCACCGCCACGCCGAAGGGCGAACTCGCGAACAGCAGTCGCGCCTTGCCCTCGGCGGTCGGGACCTTGGGCCCCGGAAGCAGGGGGATATCGAACGGCCCGCTCGCCGCCGTGCCGACGCTCGCGAAGAGCGTGACGAGCAGGCACGGGGCGAGGAACGCGCGGCGCGGATGCGGCACTCAGGTTACCGCGGTGCCGGTCCGTGATCCCAGTCCTGCACGCTGGAGATGTTCGGCATGCCGATGTCCTTGCCGTTCCAGCCGTCGAAGCCCTTCATGCGGAAGAGCCAGAGCCCGGTGCGCATGTCGCTCAGGACGATCAAGCCATCGGCGTTCCGGACATCGACACCGAATGCACCCTGCTCGACGCTGGTGGTGCTCTCCCAGCCGGCATCTGGGTTGCCGCCGAACCCGTGTTCGTGGGCGCACTGGCAGGTGTAGAACCAGCCGTCGGTCTTCGGGACCTTCGGGTTCTTGAGATCGAACACAAACAAACCGTCCTCATAGCCCGACACGAAGACAAACGGCCAGCGTACCTCATGGTTGTGCGACAGGTCACGCCAGTCGGCCGTCCACGCCGAGATCGGCAGGTCGAGGTTCTGGCGCTTGTCGTCCTGGCCTTCCTTGAGATCCCAGATCCGGAGCGGGGTGTACTGGTACTCGGTTTCGGTGACGGCGTAGTTGCCGTCGGGCGATGGTGTGAAGGTGTGCGCGATGTCGAAGCCGAGTCCGGTGATCGTGAAGAGCTGGACGGGTGCCTCAGGCTTGGTGACGTCCCAGGCCGAATAGCCGCCGAGCCCTGCGCCGTAGAACACGTCGCGATGGCGGCCGACGTCGTAGCCGACATAGAAGTCGTGGTATCCGCCGGCGCCGATCTGGCGGAACGGGGTCGGGTTGGGGACATCGCCCACGATCCAGCTCGCGGGGTCGCCACCGGCCACGACCTTGCCGAGGTCATAGACGATCGCCTTCGACTCACCGACGGTGGCGAAGTAGAGCACGCGGCCGTCGGAATGCTTGTAGGCAAAGGTGTTGTGAAAGCCACCCGGCGCTGCGGGATAGCGGATCCGGGCGACCTCCTTGACCTTGGAGGCGTCTGGCAATCCGGTCACGTCGAAGATGATCGCGCCGAGATCGGTGTCGGGGCTGCCCTGCATGAACTGGAACGACTGCGCGAAGTAGTAGCGATTCCCGATCTTGAAGTACTTGCCATCCATCGCGCCGATGCCACGATGCAACTCCGGGTTCTCGATGCTCCAGTCGAGCAGCATCTTCGGGTGGGCGGGATCCTTGATGTCATAGATCTGGAAATTGTTGTTGACGAAGCCGGAGAGGTAGACGTACGGCCGGGCCATCTCCTCCTCGATCTCGATGTCGGAGGCCTTCCACGCGCCGGGATGGTTCACCACGTGGGCAACCATCGTCATGTTGGGCGAGCCGCCGGTCTTCTGGTCGAAGGCTGGGACTGTCATGCCGGCGTCCTGTGCCAGGACGGGGGCAGTGAGGGCAAGGAGGGCAGTGAGGGTCAGGATGCTGCGCATCGGGTCTCCGGGTTGGCGTGGTCGGCGGACCGAGGCCGCCAAGCCCGGAGTATGCGAGTCGGGAGAGGCGCTCGCAAGTGGCGCGTCCTACCGCGTCGAGCTCTTGGTATCCCGAACCGACGTCGGGCACGCCGGCCAGTCGGCCACCGCACCGTCGCGGCCACGATATGGACCGACCTCGTGTGACAACATCTTCGGATCCTGATCGGCCATGTAGACCAGCATCGCGACCAGCGTTGCGTTGTACTGCAAGTCCTCGGCGATCACCTTGTCGTAGCTGTCACGATTGGTGTGCCACGTGGTGTTGCCGTAGTCCCAGCTGACACCACCCACGCCGTAGACCGGCGACTTGAGGCACTGGAACGAGGCGTTGTCAGTGCCGCCGAGGGACGGATTGCCCATGCCGCTCATCCGGATCTGGCCAGTGGCCTCGGGCGGGAGCGCCTTGAGGTAGCGCACCAAAGCATCGGTGCCCTCGACGAACGGACCCGGGCCCACACCCTGGACCCGACCGGTGCCGTTGTCCTGGTTGAACCCGGCATGCACGTTGGCGACGATCTCCGGATGATCTTCCGCGAAACCACGTGAGCCGTTGAGTCCCTGCTCCTCACCGCCCCAGTGGCCGATGATGATCGTCCGCTTCGGATTGGGATAGATCTTCTTGAGGATCCGGGCCGCCTCGAACATCGTCATCGTGCCGGTGCCGTTGTCGGTGGCACCCGAGGCGCCATCCCACGAGTCGTAGTGCGCCGAGAGGACGATGTACTCGTTCGGCTTCTCGCTGCCCTCGATGCGCGCGATCACGTTGTGAACGGGCTGCTCGCCGAGATCCTGCGACTGTGCGCTCAGACGAACACGCGGCGACTGGCCATGCTCGGCGAGGCGATAGAGGAGGTTGTAGTCCTCGCAGCCGATGTCGATGGTGGGCACCTGCTGCTGCGGGCTGCCGAAGATCTTGTCGATCCCGGGATAGCCCGAGAAGTAGGTGGTGAGCAGCCCGGCGACGCCGGCTTCTGCGGGCCAGCTGTACTTGTTGCCACCCTGCGCGAATCGATCGGCATAATCGTCGGAGTTGGCTTTACGCTCGGCCGTGATCCGTGCCTGCGTCGCTTCGGTGCCGAACTCCGTCACCTGCGCGTTGCTGCGGCAGGTCGGGTTGAGCGCGGAGCCGAGCACGAACTTGCCCTTGGCTGTCGGCAGCCAGGCGGCGAAGGCGGCGGGCGTTGTCTTCGGCGGGATGATCACCACGTCGGCCTCGACCCACTGATTGCCGGTGCTCGGACTCCAGGCAAGCTGGATCGCCTCGAGGGTTCGGACCCGCGGTGAAATCAGGTCCACGTGCGTCGGGCCACGAATCCACTTCTTCCACGTGCCGTACTGCTCCTGTTTCGCCGGGATGCCCCAGCTCTGGTAGGTGTCGATCAGCCAGCGCTGTCCCATGTCGAACCGATCGGAGTTGTTGAGGCGCGGGCCAATAGAGTCGAGAAAGACCTGGGCCAGCGTCATGGCCTGACCGTGCTCCATGCCCTCGGTCCAGATCGCCTTGATCACCGGGTCGGTGGCCGGCGTTGTGCGGACATAGCGAGTCGAGTCAATGCCAGTGTTCTGGGCACCTGGTCGCTGGCCCTGAACCGCAGCAGCAGGCGTCAGGACCAGGGCGGCTGTGGCCAGGCTGAGCATCAGACGGATGCGTGGGATCATTGCACTCTCCAGCGTGTGGGGTGATGGGGGTGGTGGGCGGAGTCGGGGTGGGGCCGCACCCGACGATATCTTGAAGATACCCGCAGGAGGAGCGTACCGACCTCCCGGGTTGACCGGCGCTGGCGCTTCCCTTAGCCTTGGCGCTCCAGAAGGGCCTGTAGCTCAGTTGGTTAGAGCGCACGCCTGATAAGCGTGAGGTCGGAAGTTCAAATCTTCCCAGGCCCATGAAATACCCCCGCATCGGCCCTGCCGGTTCGGGGTATTTCGCATCCTGGATCCCCACCAGCGCTTCCCCTAGACCCCCGACCAATGTACGGTTAGCGAATGCGGGAACGGGGATTCTTCGGACGGAGTGCGACTCGACGTGCGCTCGGCAGGGCACTGGCGACGACCGCCGTGCTCTCCCAGCTCTTCGCCCTGCTCGTTGCTCCGCTCGGGGACCTGCGGCTCGACGTCGACCAACCCGCCTCGTTGTCCCACCTGGCACCCATGGGCTGGGCAACGAGCGGCGTTAATACCCCCAGCGCCCCATCGCGCCATCACGACGCCGCGACCTGTCCCGCCTGCATCGCGCAGTCGATCGTGGCCCACCAGGCCTCGACTTTCCCGAGCGTGTTCGTTGCCTCGACCGTCGAACGCTCTGACCCGCTCGAGCGCGTCCTCGCACCGCGACCCGGTGCAACATCTCTCCATCGTTCCAGAGGCCCTCCCCTCCGCAGTTGACCCCCGTTGCCGACCCGGCCCATTCGAGTGGTCGGGTCACGCACCATTGCCACAGGGACAACATGCGGACCCCTTTGATTGCCATCGCCATGGCGACGTCTGTGCACGTCGGCGTGGCTCAGCAGCCCATCACGACGATCGGCGACACCCTCCGACTCTCACGCGCGGACGCCGTGGCTCGCGCGCTCGCCGCGAACCCGACGATCGAGATTGCGGGCGCGCTCGCCGCACAAGCTCGGGCGCGTCGCACCCAAGCCTCTGCCATTCCCGACCCGGTCGGCAGTGCCGACTGGGAGCAGGGGCGGGGGCTCTTCGGAGCCGGTGGTCCGACCACTCGTGCCGTGAGTGCCACCCTCACGATCCCGTTCCCGGACAAGTTGCGGTTGCAACGGCGGATCGGCACCGGCGATGTGCGTTCGGCGGAGGCGGACTCAGTGCTCGGTCGGCAGATCACCGCCGCACTCACCTCGCAGGCCTATGACGCGTTGATTGCCGCGCTCCGTCGTCAGGACGACCTCCGGGAGATCGGCGGCTTGGCCGATGAGTTCGTGACACGGACGCGCGGCCGACTCGAAGCGGGGACTGCTGCACGCCTCGATGTCCTCAAGGCCGAGGTCGACGCCGGTCAGGCGAAGAACGATCTCATCACGGCCGAACGCGATATCGTGACCGCCCGAACGTCGCTCAATCGATTGCTCGACCGCGCCCTCGATGCGCCGATCGCCCCGAGTGATTCGCTCGACGTGCCCGGTGAACTTCCGGGGCTTGCGTCGCTCCTCGCAGCGGCCAGCGTGCGTCGTCCCGAGCTCGCCTCGCTGGCAAGTCAGCGGGACGGGGCCAAGGCGGCATCGCGGCTGGCCAAGGAGTTCTGGCTGCCCGATTTCACATTCGGAGTCGGTCAAGATCGAGCCGACCCTGGGCCGGGGGTGCTCACGACCGGTATCTCCATGCCGATCCCGATTTTCTACTGGCAGCATGCCCGCGGGGAGATCGCCGAATCACGATTCCGTGAACGCGAGCTCGACGCGACAGCGCGCGACCTGCACGCCGCGATCGGTGAGGAGGTCCGCTCACTCTACGCCGCGACGGATGCGGCGATCCGGCAGGCACGATTCCTCGACCAACAACTGTTGCCGGCCGCGCGCGAAGCGCACCGCATTGCGACGGACAGCTACGCGCTGGGCGGATCCTCGGCACTCGAAGTGCTCGATGCCCGCCGCAGTCTGCTCGACGCCGAACGACAGGCGGTCGATGCCCTCCTCGATGCGAATGCAACCCGAGCCGAGCTCGAGCGTGCCGTCGCTACCCCTCTCTCGACGCTTGGTTCAGGAGTCCAGCCATGATCACGCAGACACAGCGGCTGTCCATCGCCATCCTTGCGCTCACTGTTGTGGGATGCGGGCGCCCCGCGATCGACAAGACTCCGGCCACGCCACCGGTAAGTGACGGTGTGACGCTGGACTCGACACAGCGCGCTCGCATTACCACCACTGAAGCGGTCGAAGGGTCTTTCCACCCCGAGATCCAGACCACCGGCACCGTGCTCTTCGACGGCGATCACTCCACTCAGGTCATCGCGCCAATCGCCGGCCCGGTGTCGGCGATTCGTGTCTCGCTCGGCGCACAGGTGCATGCTGGCGAGGTGCTCGCCACCGTGGCATCGCCGGACTACGCACAGGCGATCGCCGAGTACCGAAAGTCCGATGCAGCGTGGCGCAATGCTCGGCGTGTGGCCGACCTCAACCAGAAGTTGCTCGACACAGGCGCCTTGCCGCGGGCCGAGCTCGAGCAGACCCAGAGTGATCTTGCCGAGGCCGCAGCCGACCGCGATGCCGCACGCTCAGCGCTCATGGCACTTGGACTCGGTGACGAGGCGCTAAAGGCGCTCCTGGATGGCTCGGCGGGTGCAGGCGGGGCGCCGGCCATCCGCGCTCCGATCGCCGGCACCATCGTCGAGCGATTGATCACGCCCGGCCAGCTGCTCGAGGCGGGCGCCACACCGGCGTTCACCATCACCAACCTCGATCGCGTCTGGGTTGATGCCAACGTCTTCGGCGGCGATCTCGCCAATGTGCATGTCGGCGATCAGGCGACGATCGTGATGTCCGGCACCGCCGACTCATTGGCGGGACGCGTCGCATTCGTGGGGGCGCTGGTCGACCCGGCGTCGCGTGCCGCCGCGGTGCGGATCGTCGTGCCGAACACCGGTCGTGTCCTGCGACAGAACATGCTCGTCACGATCCTCTTGAGGGCCGGCACCGCGGAGAGCGGTGTCATGGTACCGGTGTCCGCGGTGCTTCGCGACGAGAACAGTCTGCCCTATCTCTTCGTGAACACGGCGCCGGGGCGCTACCTCCGCCGCCGTGTCACCCTGGGATCTCGCAGTGCCGAACGGTACGAGATCCGCTCGGGCGTGACGGCGGGTGAACAGGTGGTCACCGATGGGAGTGTCTACCTGAGCGCGGTGGGTGCCCAGTGACCGAACCGATCATCCCCCCCCCAGTTGGAGATGTCGCCGACTCGGGGATCCATCGCCTTGTACGCTCGGCGCTGGATCATCCCTGGATCGTGCTGTCGTTGGCGGCCATCCTGACCGCCGTGGGCGCCTGGTCGTTCTCCAGACTGCCGGTCGATGCCTACCCGGATATTGCCCCGCCGATCGTGAGCCTCGGCACCCAGTGGCCGGGTCAGGCAGCCGAGGAGGTCGAACGCCTGATCACCGTCCCGATCGAGACGGCGATGAACGGACTCCCGGGTATCCAGGTCATCCGGTCCGTCTCGCTCTATGGGTTGTCGTCTATCGACCTCACCTTCACCGACGGGACCGACAACTATTTCGCGCGGCAGCAGGTGTTCGAGCGCCTGCGCGATGTCGAGCTTCCCGACGGCGTGGAGGCCGACGTCGAGCCGCTCTCGTCGGTCTCCGGATTGGTGTATCGCTACGTCCTCGAGAGTCCGGATCGCAGCTCGATGGAGCTCAAGACGTTGCAGGACTGGGTCTTGCCGAAGGCCTACAAGTCGGTGCCCGGTGTGGCCGATCTCTCGGGGATCGGCGGCCAGACGATGCAGTACCAGGTGGTGATCGATCCGATCCGGCTCGCCGGCGCAGGACTGTCGGTGCCGATGGTCGCCGAGGCGCTCGCCAACAACAATGGCAATTCGGGTGGCGGCTTCTACTCGGAGGGTGGTCAATTCTACTACGTCCGCGGACTCGGACGGCTCGAGCGCCCGGAGGACATCGGCAATGTGGTGCTCGCCGTCCAGGATGGCACCCCAGTGCTGGTGCGCGATGTGGCTCGGGTGGAGATCGGCCATGCTCCGCGTCTCGGACAGTTCGGCTTCAACGGCGAGGATGACGCGGTCGAGGGCATCGTCCTCATGCGGGTCGGCGAGCAGGCCGCCACTGTGCTCAAGGGCATTCAGGCGAAGACGCGCGAACTCAATACCACGATCCTGCCCCCCGACGTGAAGGTCCACGCTTTTTACGACCGCAGCGACTTGATCGAGCTGACGACCCGGACTGTCGAGGCCAATCTGGTGCGGGGAATCGCGCTGGTCGTGGTGGTGTTGATCTTCTTCCTGTTCGACCTGCGCGCCGGACTCATCGTGGCGGCAACCATTCCGCTCGCGTTGCTGTTCGCGTTCATCTGTCTCGACATCAGGTCGATCCCGGCCAATCTGCTCTCGATTGGCGCGATCGACTTCGGGATCCTGGTCGATGGCGCGGTGGTGATGGTCGAGAACATCCATCGGGCGCTGGCGCGACGACACGGCACCAGCTTCGCCATCCGTGAGGTGATCGCCGAGGCGGCGCGCGAGGTCACTCGACCGATCGTCTACGCGGTGGCGATCATTGTCGCCGGCTTCCTGCCGATCTACGCGCTCTCGGGGCCTTCGGGTCGGCTGTTCGCTCCAATGGCCGACACGATGATCTACGCGCTGATCGGTGCCTTGATCCTGGCTCTCACGGTCCTGCCCGTGCTGGCGATGCTCCTGCTGCGCCGTGGCGTGACGGCGCGGCGGAATCGCCCATTCGAATGGGTCCGGACGCACTACGCGTCGTGGCTCGACCGCTCGCTGCGTGTGCCGCGCGCCATCATCGCCGGCTCGGCGGTGATCTTCGTCGGCGCCCTGTTGCTCACGGCCGGGATCGGGGCCGAATTCATGCCCCACCTGGACGAGGGCGCGCTCTGGGTGCGGGCCACGATGCCGTCGACGATCTCGCTCGATGCCTCATCGCGTATCGTACCCGAGATCCGTGACGTGATCCGGTCGTTCCCCGAGGTGACCGATGTGGGCTCCGAGCATGGCCGACCCGACGACGGGACCGATGCCACCGGATTCTTCAATGCCGAATTCTTCGTGGGCCTCAAGCCGTACGACAGTTGGACCGGTCCGCGGCATACCAAGGCCGACCTGATCGCGGCGATCAATACCGCACTCCAGCGGTTTCCGGGTGTCGAGTTCAACTACACCCAACCCGCAGAGGACAACGTCAACGAGGTCGAGACCGGACTCAAGAGCTCGCTGGCGGTCAAGATCTTCGGCGATGACCTGCACGTCCTCGAGCAGAAGGGACACGACGTCGCCGACATCCTCGCCGGGGTCCCTGGTGTCGACCGCGTCTCGCTCGTGCATGAGCTCGGGCAGCCCGCCCTCACGGTCCAGCTCGACCGCAGCGCCCTGGCGCGCTACGGCCTCAATGTCGCCGACGTGAATGCCGTGATCGAGTCGGCGATTGGCGGGCTCGCGGCGACCCAGATCGTTCAGGGTGAGAGGCTCTTCGATCTGGTTGTCCGGCTCGAGCCACAGTTCCGCGAATCCCCGGACCAGATCGGGGCGATCCCCGTCGCCACGCCGGAGGGCGGCCAGGTGCCGCTCCGCGAGCTCGGGACGATCGCCACCGCCGATGGCGCCTCGTTCATCTATCGTGAGGACAACGCGCGCTATATCGGGGTCCAGTTCGCGGTTGAGGGGCGTGACCTGGCCGGCGCCGTGGAGGAGGCGCAGCGCGCCGTGGCTGCCGCGGTCACCGTCCCGACCGGGTACCGGATCGTATGGGGGGGGGAATACGAGCAGTATACCGCCTCGAAAGCCCAGCTCCAGGTGATCCTGCCGCTCACCGTGGCGTTGATCCTGATCCTGTTGTTCGCCCTCTACCGAAACCTCACCTTCCCGCTCATCACCGTGATCGGGGTGGTGCTCTCGGCGCCGGTGGGGGGTGTGATCGCGCTCTGGCTGACCGGGACGCCGTTCTCGGTGTCGTCCGGCATCGGCTTCCTGGCGCTCTTCGGTGTCTCGGTGCAGACCGCCGTCGTCTACATCTCCCGCGCCAACGAACTGCGACGAGCGGGGCAGGGCATTGCGGAGGCGACTCGGGAGGCGGCGCTCGACCGGTTGCGGCCGATCATGATGACGGCATTGGTGGCCGCACTGGGGTTGCTGCCCGCGGCACTCAGCACTGGCGTCGGTGCCGATTCGCAGAAGCCGTTCGCCCTGGTGATCGTGGGCGGCCTCTTCTCGCGACTCTTGATCAGCGTGTTCCTGATGCCGGTGCTCTATCTCGTCTCGGCACGCGAGGGCGACCGCCTGGAGGTCTGATCGTTCAGCGCTTGACGACCTGCAGCAGGCCATCGCGCACGCCGTTCCAGATGAACTGCAAGAGCGTCTCGTCCCGACGCCACTTGTGGATGATCGGACCGTTGCGCGGCGCGTCGGAGCCACCCGTGAGGTTGTCCTCGCGGAGCAAGAACTGGTTGGCCGCGAATTTGGCCACGGCCCGACGGAGTCCGCTCAGGAATCCGGAACGCGCCACGCCTGGTAGCTCGATCCACAGGCCCTCGTATCGGGGAATGACCCGACCCCGTGCGGTCCCGTTCGTGATGTCGGCCTCGAAGGAGATGCCCCGCACCTGCCCGCTCGTGAATCGTGCTCCGAGCGCCCCATCGATGAACGGGTTGAGGGCGGCGGCCGGCATCGCGCCGAGCTCGCCGGTGTAGCGTCCCACGAACGCGGTATCGAGCAGCGGCAGTTCGATGGCGAGCGTGAAGAGCGCTGCCCCCATCAAGCGGCTCTCGATGTTGGCGGTCGTTGGCCGCTGATCCTCGGGGGCGAGGATGTTTCGCAGGTTCACGATTCGGGCCGTCACCTGTTCAAACCGCAGCACGCCGGCCCGAGGCGATTCACGTCCTCGCTCGCGATACTGCAATCGTCCGCGAACAACGGTCGAGTCAATGGCCACCGGGGGCGCGACCTCCTGCATCCATTGTTGGGGGGTACGTCGATGTGCCGCGCTGCCGCTGGGTAGACGCTTGTCGCTCAGCACATCGACATCGAGACCATTCACCTCCGCCAGCCCCGCGCGATACGCGCCCCGCCGAACCCATTCCCCGGCTTCGAGACCGCTCAGGTGGAGTGAGGCGACGCGAAGATCGATGCGATCGGTCCGTCGCTGATGCCGACGCACGAAATCGGCGTCTGTTCCGGTTGGGGCGTAGCGCAGGCTGTCGATCACGGCGGTTCCTTGGCCCAGATCGAGCGCGGCCGTGGCCACGTGGAGGACGCGGTCATTCGTCGTGCGAGTCACATCATGGAGCGCGATCGTCATCGGCCCAATCGGCTCGGTGCCCTCGAACGTGGAGTTCAGGGCGGCATCGATCGACGAGATCCCTGCCATCCCGACTGTGGTGGTCGCCGTGTCTCGGCCGGTGACGTGACGCAACAGGAGGTCCGTGACGACCAGCGAGTCCAGCCGGACGCCGCGGTCGATGGCACCCAATGATCCGGCCAGGCTCCATGGTGCGGCCGGAGTGTAGACTCCGGAGCCACCCGTTGGCTGTCGGGACAGGAGGGTGAGCCGGGCACCCATGAGTGCAATGCTGTGGACGGCGACGTTGCCGCGAGTGAGGAACTCGCGCCAGTCGATGCCGGCCACTGCCAAGCTGTCGACCGCCAGCTCGGTCAGGCCGAGCGAGTCGCGCAGCTCGCCCGGCTCGGGGTGCCAGGACAGTCCGCTGAGCTGCACGGTGCCATCCACCAGATCGGCACGCAGCCGGTTGAGCGCCATCCGGTCCGTTGACTCGCGGCGGGTCTCCAGGGAATCGACGCTCAGCGCCACGTTGCGCGACAACAGCGTCCGTCGCTCGGCAGGCGCCTCGTCGGGGTCGTAGTGCAGCTCCTCGAGACGGATCGCCATGTGGTCGAAGCTGGCGGTCGTGGGATGCCCGTTCGGTGCCACCATCGTGAGTAACATCGCCACGTGGGGCAGCACCACCGAGTCGACCTCGACGAACGGGACACCACGTGCCAGATCGATATTGTCCTGGAGCGACAGGAACGATCCGCCGGCGCTGTCGCGGGCGACATTGGCCGGGACATCGACAATCATGTGCACCGAATCGCAGCCGGCACGGTCGGCGGAAAATCCTCGCCGTCGGGCGAGCCGCTCCAGATCGATGCCTTCGACGGCGCAGTTGTAATAGTGCGCGGTGATCGTTGGCAGGGGAGCGGCCCGGGCGGCATTCCGAACCGTGTCGGTGGTGATGATGATGGAGTCGATCGCGACGCGCTGTTCGGCGATCGTCACCCGGAGCGGTGTCGCTTGGAGTCGATAGGCGCCATCGCTCAGCCGAGCGACCTCGTCGGAAGCCCACGCGCGCACGATCGGATCGACGATTTCGATGGCACGGCCACCAATCACCCAACGAAAGGCATAGACTAGTAGCGCCACGCCGATCACACCGAGGCCGATCACCTTGGTTCGCCGTGAGATGTGGATCATGTGGAACGGGCGGGTTGCGGCATGACGAAAGCTGGTGCCATCCGGGCGGTGAGACAACCATATTGGTGGCATTGGCTCTCACGCAGGGGACCCCGATGCCGAACCGCTACCTTCCCAGCCGCCGCGACTTCCTGGGCGCCATCGCCGCCGGTGCGGCCCTCCACCGGATTCCTGACCTGCTGGCTCGCGATCCATATCGACCGGTTCGCCTGTTCGAGAGCCCCGACTTGGTCAAGGTCGAGGGCACCGTGATGGGGAGCGGCCGACCCTTGGCACGGGTGGCGGTCAGCGACGGAGTGCGGGTCGCCGTGACCGATGAAGACGGCCACTACAACTTGATGGCCAACCCAGCGATGCCGGGTGTCTTTGTCAGCACTCCCGCCAACTATGCCTTGCCTGTCACGGCGTCGGGCACGCTGTCTCAACATCTCCCCATCCGGGCCGATGTCCCGGTCAACTTTCGGCTCGACCGATTGGCGGGTTCCGACGAGCATCATGGCTTCGTGGCACTCGCCGATCCGCAGACACTCGACGCCGAGGACATGACCGCGTTCCATGGCACGACGGTCCCGGCCGTCCAGGAGGCGATCCTGTCGCTCGGTGGTCGTGCCGCGTTCGGGGTGACGGTGGGCGACATCCTCTGGGACGACCTGACGCTCTACCCTTCGTACGAGCGCGCCGTGGCGCGCATTGATCTGCCCTTCGCCCAAGTGGTCGGCAACCATGATCTCGATCTCACCAAGGATGCGTTTCACGGCAGCACCCGGACCTTCTCGCGACACTTCGGTCCCACTTGGTACTCGTTCAATCGTGGCGCGGTGCACTACGTCGCGCTGAACAACGTGCTCTGGCATGGTACCGACTACACCGGGCACTTCGTACAGGAACAGCTCGACTGGCTCGCGGCCGACCTTGCGTTGGTGGAACGCGGCGCACCGGTGGTCGTGTTCGTGCACATCCCACTCACCACCACCACGCTCGAGCGGAATCCGTTCTACAAGGATGCGCCGATGCGAACGACGAATCCCGAGGCCCTCTGGCGGCTTCTCGAGCCGTTCCGCGCCCAGGTGATCACCGGACATACGCACGAGATGGAGCATCAGGACTACGGCGCGCGCGCGCATGAGCACAATCTTGCCACGGTCTGCGGGGCATGGTGGACCGGACCGATCTGCGCCGACGGCTCGCCATCAGGGTTCGCCGTCTACGAGGTGCACGGCGAGCAACTCCGCTGGCGCTATCAGGCCACCGGCCGTCCTGCCTCCGAACGCCTCCGGGTGTACTCAGCTGGAAGTGACCCGGCCAAGCCAACAGCGATCATCGCGAACGTTTGGGATTGGGACCCGATGGCCACCGTCGCGTGGTATGCTGGCGCCGATCGTCGGGGGCTCATGACACAGGAACTCGGTAAGGATCCCCTCTCGATCCGTCTTCACACCGGCCCGGACCTGCCGCCCAAGCACCCGTGGGCCGAGCCCCTCGTCACCGGGCACCTCTTCCATTGCCCGGTTGATCAGGCCAGTGGCCCGGTCCGAGTCGAAGTCATCGACAGGTTTGGCGACACGTGGTCGGCGTCAGCAGAGCCGCTGGACGGGTGACGAAACTGTCGCAGCGGTGCGTCGGTCGGAGACCACACATTGGATCACCAGGTTGGGATACTTGTGGCAGGATTCCGTAAGTCCAATGATCACAGCTAGTTACAGTTTGGTCTGACGCTCATCAAGCACGGCCCATCGCTTGCACTTGTCACCGGTATTCGATGCCATGCCGACCCTCTCGGCGCGCATCACCGAGCACGATGGGAGTCCGGGTGAGTGTAGATGTCGTCGCAGAAAGCGGGGCGGGCCTCAGGCACATGGAAAAGATGGGCGCCGTGACACGCGTGGCGCAGGGCCTGTCGCATGACGTCGCCGAGCTGGTGGAAGACGCGGCTTCGACCATCGATGTGGCGCTTGCCACTGGTGCCTCCGAGGATCGGCTGGCCGAAGCGGCGTCGACGCTCAAGCGGGTGGCGATGATCGCTCGCCAGCTGGAGGCGATCAGCCGGCCAGTTGCTCCTCGCGCCATGCCGCGTCCGATCGGACGCGCGATCATCGACATGCTGTCACTGCTTCGTCGTCTCGCCGGCGACGGAGTGGCCGTCATCCCCACCACCATCGATGAGAGCACCTGGGCCTCGGCGGCCATGGGTCAGCTCGAGCAGGTGGCGTTCCATCTTACCGTCAACGCACGTGACGCCATGCCAGGGGGGGGGGAACTCACGGTCACGGTTCGGCGAGCCCGCATCGAGACCGCGACGTCGCATCGCTACGGGATCCTCGCCCCTGATGACTGGGTTGTCCTCGAGATTTCGGACACCGGTGTCGGGATGGACGACCACATGCTCTCACGCCTCTTCGAACCGTTTTTCACCACCAAGGCTCCGGGGCTTGGATCGGGGCTCGGTCTGGCCACTGTGTACGGCATCGCACGACAACTCGGTGGCCAGGTCGTCGTCGAGAGCACGCCGGGAAGGGGCACGCGGGTTGGCGTCTGGCTTCCTGAGGTGAGCGGCGTGGCGGCCGAGGCCGACACCACCGGCGAGCGCGGCTCCAACGCGATCCTTGTGGTCGACGACGACGAATGGGTGCGCGCCGTCACCTCCCGATCGCTCCGACGGGCCGGGCATGGTGCGCTCGAGGCCGGGTCGGCCTCGGAGGCGATCCGCGTCCTCGAGGACGTCGCCGGTCGATGCATCGGGACGGTGCTCACCGACCTCGGGATGCCTGGGACGAGCGGGGTCGAACTTGCCGAGCAGCTCCACGAGGGATATCCGCATCTCCGGATCATCCTGATGACCGGTCGAGCTCCCGAGGCGCTCCCCGCGTTGCCAGTGTTCGTGGAGGCCGTGCTCCACAAGCCCTTCTCGCGAGCCGAGCTGTTGGCGGTGCTGGCGGAAGCGCCCTCACGCTTGTCCTGACGGTCACATCGGTCGAACTTTGGCCCGCGGTCGGCCTCCTGCCGGCCTCGGACCTTCCGATGGAGTCTTGAGAGCGATGAAAGCCAACGATATCCGCAAGGGCAACGTGATCTATTACGAGGGTAAGCCGCACCTCGTCATGGAGTTCACCCACCGTACGCCGGGCAACCTGCGGGCCTTCGTGCAGGTGCGCCTTCGCAATCTGGCCTCCGGCTCATCGCTCGATCACCGCTTCAGCGCCACCGAGACCGTCGAGGAGGCCCGACTCGACACCAAGACGATGCAGGTCCTATATGCCGACGGAACCGGTGTGCATGTGATGGATACCCACACGTACGAACAGTTCATGCTTGACAGCGAGCTCCTTGGGGACGACGCGCCGTGGATGCTCGCCGAGATGTCGCTCGAGGTGGTCTGGCTTGAGGGCCGGCCGATCTCCTTCACGCTGCCGGCGTCGATGGAGATGGAGATCACCGAGACGGCCCCCGCCATGAAGACCGCGACGAAGAACGCCAGTTCGAAGCCCGCGGTGCTGAGCAACGGGGTGACGGTGAACGTGCCGGAGTTCGTCGAGACCGGCGAGCGGATTCGCGTGAATCCGCGAGAGGGCATCTACATGGAGCGCGTGAAATAGCCATGGCGCGAGGCCCCCATGGTCTGCTGGCCGCGCTCGGGATCCTTGCCGTGCCGATGATGCTTGACGGTCAGGCACCGACGCAGCCAACTCCGCTGCGGTTCGGTATCGAGTTCGCGCGTGCCACACCGACCGGTGAGTTCGCGCGCGTGGCAGGTGGCGCCAACGGCTTCCTCGGCTGGCTCACGCTGCCGCTCTCGCATACCTCCCCACTGGGCATTGCCGCTGAGTTCTCGGTGCTTACCCTGCCGACGCGCGAGGTGATCGTCCCGATTCAAGCGGACGTGAGCTCACTCACAGTGGATCTCCGCTCGACGCTCACCTTCGTCGGGGTCGGCCCACGGATCGAGCAGACGATTGGTCCGCTTTCGGTCGGGGCGTCGCTGATGCCTGGATTCATCCGCGTGATCGTCGATCTCACGGGTCTCTTCGCGGTGGGCGAGCAGGATCGGAGCGTGGCGGTCTCGAGTTCCGAGTATGCCGGTGCGCTGAAGGGTGGGGTGATGGCCGCCCTGCCGCTCTACCACGGCCTCCGGGGGACCGCGCTCGGCCTCGCCGCCGGCGCCGACTACACCCTTGCCGGGCGCGCCCCGTTCCCCGATCAGCAGAGCTTCGGCTACGATCAGGAGAGCGACCACCTGACGCTCGCGCGTCCCGACGTCGCACTCAGCCACTGGCGCGTACACGCCGGCGTGAGCGTGGAGTTTTAGGCGCACTTAGGCGCGACCGTCAGGTCGTGCGGCAAGGCGGGAGGATCCCGTCATCAAGCCGTTAGCTCCTCCGGCCTTCGTCCCCGTTTACACTTCCAGTATGACACCAGGACTCACCGGACGCGGGATCGCCATGTCAGGTCGGCCAATGACGGGCGAAGGCAAGGGACGGAGCCTCGGCTCCCTCAGCGAGGGGAAGCGGAAAGTCTCCGCCGAGAAGGCGTGGCGTGAGGCGCGCGAACTGGTGTGGACCCACCGCAAACGCCTGGGCCTCGGCTTCGCCTTGATGCTGGTCAATCGCATGGCCGGACTCGTGCTTCCGGGGTCGTCAAAGTTCCTGATCGACAACGTGATCCCGAACAAGGATCTCCGGATGCTCACGTTGATCGCCTTCGCTGCTGCGGGGGCGACCATCGTCCAGGCCTCGACATCGTTCGCCCTCTCCCAGATCCTGGGCGTCGCGGCACAGCGCGCGATCACCGAGATGCGGCGGAGCGTGCAGTCGCACCTCATGCGCCTGCCGATTCGGACCTTCGATGCCACCCAGACCGGGATCCTGGTCTCGCGCGTGATGAACGACGCCGACGGGATCCGGAACCTGGTCGGCAACGGCTTGGTGCAACTGGTGGGCGGACTCTTCACCGCGACCGTCGGGCTCGTGGTGCTGCTCTACCTCAACCTGCAGCTCACCCTGGTCACCGTCACGCTGCTGCTCGTCTTCGCGGGCGGGATGGCGTTCGCCTTCTCGAAGCTTCGGCCGATATTCCGCGAACGCGGCAAGATCAACGCGGAGGTCACCGGTCGATTGGTCGAGAGCATCTCCGGCATCCGGGTGGTCAAGGCCTACACGGCGGAGCGTCGCGAGCGACTCGAGTTCTCGCGCGGCGTGCATCGGTTGCTCAGAAACGTGGCCACCTCGATGACCGGTGTCTCGGGTGTGGGCGCGCTCTCGACCGTGGTGGTCGGCACGATCGGAACGCTGCTGATCGTCGTCGGCGGTCGCGACATCATCGGTGGCCAGATGACGCTCGGCGATTTCGTCACCTACATCTTCTTCACCGGGCTCGTGGCGGCGCCGCTGGTGCAGATCGCCTCGATCGGTACCCAGATCACCGAGGCCTTCGCCGGCCTCGACCGGATTCGTGAGCTGCGCGAGATCGCGGGCGAAGACGATGGCGACGAGAACAAGGCACCGGTCGGTGCCGTGCAGGGTCACATCACCTTCGAGGACGTGACCTTCAGCTACGAGCCGGGCGCGCCGGTGCTCAAGGACATCTCGTTCGACGCACCGGCCGGCAGCACCACGGCGCTGGTCGGCTCGAGCGGCTCGGGCAAGAGCACGCTGGTGTCATTGGTGATGGCGTTCAATCATCCAGACAGCGGGCGAATCCTGGTCGATGGTCGAGATCTGGGCAGTCTCCGGTTGCGCGACTATCGGAGCACGCTCGGCATCGTGCTGCAGGACAACTTCTTGTTCGATGGCACCGTGCTCGAGAACATCCGCTTCGCGCGGCCCGATGCGACCGACGCCGAGGTGCTCGAGGCCGCCAGGGTCGCGCACTGTGACGAGTTCACGCTGCGGTTCGAGCTGGGGTACCAGACGGTGGTGGGTGAGCGAGGCGTGCGGCTCTCTGGCGGTCAGCGTCAGCGTGTGGCGATCGCGCGAGCGATCCTCGCCGATCCGGCCGTGCTGATTCTCGACGAGGCGACCTCGTCACTCGATTCGGAGAGTGAGTCGTTGATTCAGGAGGGGTTGGCGCGGCTCCGGAGCGGGCGCACCACGTTCGTGATTGCGCATCGACTCTCGACGATCACCTCGGCCGATCAGATCCTGGTGCTCGAGAATGGTGAGATTGCAGAGCGGGGGTCGCACGAGGAATTGGTGGAGCATCCGGGGGGACGGTATCGTGCGCTCTACGAGCGGCAGTATGCACAGGCGATTGATCGGTACGTGAATCCGGGCGAGGAACTCGCCGGCGCGAAGCACGTGCGGAAATAATTCGAATTATCCAGCCGCGACCGTCAGGCCGAGCCGCGGGCGTGAGCCCGCGGTTTGGTCCGCCAATCTAAAGATGCCGCTGGTGGATCAGCAGCCACCAACCTCGCGGAGCAACTGGGCGATCGCCTGACGGCGATTGAGGCGTTCGTCGAGCCCACCGGCCGCGAACACATCCTCCATCTCCTCGTCTCCCGTCGCGCCCGTGGCGTCGTCGTCGTCGCCTCGCCGGATCCGGTCCTCTTCGTCGAACATCGCGTCACCGAACATGCTGGCCTTCCAGTGTGGCCTGTGTCGATCTGCCACGCTTCGTGTTGACACACCTCGTCGGTCCTGCCGGGGTAGCGGGGCCCCTCCGCGGTGCTGGTCACTATCCCTTTCATGGACCGTGCCACGCGTCGCGGCGCTGGTCTCACTGGAATATCGACCGGCCCAAAGGGCTTCAGGTCACACGTGGGCAACGATTTGACGACGGCGGAAGGAGGCAATCCGTCAGGCGACGGGATCCCCCCCCGCCGCCCAACCGCCGGGTTCTGCACGATCCCGGATCCCGCCGACCCCGCTCAGGCCCCTGGAGAGGCGCCCAACTGGTCGAGGTCATCCAGACCAATCCCGGGATTCCAGCGTGACAGCTCATAGTTGACCAAGCCGTGCTGCCAGTACGGATCCCCCTCGCGGATCCGGTCGAGTGCCGCCGGGTCGTCCTCTGGGACCCGGAGCAGCAGGAATCCACCGGTCCTCGGATCGAGCGGACCCGAGGCCAGCAGCAGGCCGGCATCCCGCAACGAGCCGAGGTAGGCACGGTGGGTGGCGGTCACCTGCTCGATCTGGTCGAGGGGTGCGCGGTACCGAATCATCGCGATGGCGTACATTTCAGGCTCCGGCGGCTGCGAGCCGCTTGATGCGTCCGAGAATGGCGGTGAGGCCCTGGGTCCGTGTCATTCCCAGCGCCTCAGCGAGTCCGAGGCGGTCGAGCAGATCGCTGGGGACCGCGGCGACCTCCGACGGGGTCGCCCCGTGGATCTTCGAGCGGAGCAATCCGACGTAGCCACGGACGGTTGGCGATTCACGTGGGACGTCGGCATGCATTGCCACCGTTCCGTCCACCGCGCGACCGAGCCAGAGGAACACCGGCGTCTGACATTCGGCGACCCGATGGGCCTCGAGATCGGCCGCCCCGACGAGCTCATCGGGCGGTGCAGGCAGCTTCGACGAGTAGGCGAGCAATGTGTCGAGTCTGAGGTCGCGGGGTGCAGCACCAAGTCGTGCCACGAGACTGTCGAAAATCATGCGAGATCCATCCCAAGCGAGGTGAGCAGTGTCGCTCTTCCAATCTAGTCCGCCACCACTCGTCTCGGCCCACGACCTGGCCGCCGCACTCGGCATGCCAGAGATGACGATCATCGACGCGTCGTGGTACCTGCCGAGCGCCGGTCGTGACGCCGATGCCGAATATCGGATCGCCCACGTGCCGGGCGCGGTGCGCATGGGGCTCGAGATGATCAGTGACCCCGCAAACGACTTGCCGCACATGTTGCCCTCCGCCGATCGGTTCGCCGTTGCATGCGAGACGCTCGGGATCGGACCGCAGCACCGCGTGGTGATCTACGATGCCAGTGGCAGCAACCTGAGCGCCGCGCGCGCATGGTGGATCTTCCGCGTCTTTGGGCACCGCGCCGTCTCGGTGCTCGACGGGGGATTCCGGGCCTGGGCCGGTGACACGCGACCGGTGCAGGTTGGCTTGCAGCGACGCTCGCGGACCGGCTATCCCCTGCCGACGGTCGACCGCACCCTGGTGGCCTCACGGCACGACATCGAGGCGATCATCGAGGGAACGACCGTCGCCCAACTCGTCGATTGCCGGAGTAGTGCCCGGTTCAAGGGTGAGACCGACGAGCCACGCCCGGGACTGCGTCGCGGACACATCCCCGGCAGCCGCAACATGCCATTCGATGAGTTCACCGATCGGACGACCGGCCTGATGCATCGCGTGCCCGAACTCAGCGCCCGCTTCGCGAACGAAGGCCTCGATCTGTCACGGCGCATTGTGGCCAGCTGCGGGTCAGGCGTGAGCGCGTGCGTGCTGGCACTCGCCGTCGAGCAGATTCGCACCGCGACACCTGACGTGGTGGGGCCGCCGGTCGCGATCTATGACGGGTCGTGGGCGGAGTGGGGGGCGTAGAAAACGAGGAGCGAGAAGCGAGAAGCGAAAAATCAGGCCGAACCGCGGCCATCAGGCCGCGGTGTGGTCCGCCACTCGTGGAGCCACGCCCCCTACCGACACCGCTTCGCCGCGCGTTGCGCGCTGGCCCAGGTCGGTGCCAGCCTGAGCGCCGCCCGCGCGTGAGGTGCGGCCGTTCGGCATGGCCCGCTCTTTCCGAGCGCGATCTGGAGCGGGAAACTGAATGGATCGATCCGCGCTCCGCGCTCCAGCGCCGCCCGCGTTGTCCCCCCCCCAGCAACCAGATAGGCCGCGGTCTGCTGGATGGATCGCACCGCCCCGACCAGCACGAGCACGAGGAGGAGCTGTCGCAGGATCCCGGGCACCGGACGGAGGGGCCGGTCGTCTGCGGTCGGTAACAAGGCCCCGACGGTGATCGCAACGAAGCCCAAGGGCACCGCGAGGAGCAGCACGGCATCGAAGAGGCCGGTCGTGAGTGCCCCGACCAGAATACCGGCCATCGCCGCGCCACGCAGCGCCTGATCAACCGAATCCCGACGCCTTCGGAAGGCGGTCAGCAGGAGGGCCGCGCCGAGCAGCAAGACGGCGATCGGAGCCGCGAGCCCGCGTTCGCTCACCAGCGCCATCCAGTCGCTGCTCGGCCATGGGTTGAGTGGTATCACGTCGTTCCGCGCCCAGCTCGGATCGCTCGAGGGTGCCACCTCGCCGTAACGGAGTGGCCAGTTGCCGGCGCCGACCCCCAACAGAGGATGACGAAGCGCCAGCGTCATGGTGTGCTGATACTGCAGCAGCCGGCCGCGTCCCGACCCCTCGCGGTAGTTGGTGAGATTGCCGAGTGTGTCGGTGTACGGGGAATCGGAACGCCACTCAAGTGTGTTCGGGATGACCATCGCGATCACCACGCCGACGAGAGCCAACCCGGGCACCAACAGGAAACGCTTGCGAGGCAGGGTGTCCCGGAACTGCGCTGGAACGAGCATCAGCCAGGCGGCCACTGCCAAGACCGCCGCCAGGGCCGCGAGCCAACCGGCACGGGAGCGGGTCAGTATGAGCGTCACCACGATCGCGGTGCTCAGCACTGCCGTCAGGGCGAGGGTGCGACGACGCGTGGCCGCAAGGAATCCTGTGACCGCCAGCGGCAGTGCGATCGCCGCGAGGTGTGCCACGAAGTTGCGGTTGCCGAGGGTGCCACCAGGTGCACGGAGATCGGCGAAGCTGCGGTGATCCAACCCCCACGCCTGCGCGAGTGCCCCCGAGACGCCGAGCAGTGCCGCAAGACCGGCCGCAGTCAGCAGGAGGTGCCGTTGTCCATGCCGGCTCAGGAAGTGCGCGGTGGCAAATGCCAATGCTCCCGTTGCGGTGAGCCCGATCGCGCGGAGGGCGAGCCACGGGTTCACCGCGACCGCCAGCCCCAGCACAGACCAGAGCACGATGACCCCCACCAGGATCCGCACCGCGCGCGGAAGGGTGTCGAGTACCCCTCGGCCGGCGATCCACGCCGCCGCAAGGACCGCAAGGTGCAGGACGGCTTCCTTCGGGAACTGATGTCGATCGAGATCCGTTGGTGCTACCGGCAATGCCACCACGACGGCCGCGATCATCGCCAGACCCAGCAGGGTGGCGGCGAGGCGGAGGCGCGTGGCAGACGGTGCGGGTGGGGTAAGGTCGTTCACGATGACAAGAATAAGCCCAAACTGCGTCGTGGTAGATTGCAGGCTCACTGGGGGGAGACCACCGATGTCGGATGAAATCGTCGAACCGGGCGGCGATGCACGCGACCCGAACATGCCTGGGTCCGTACTCGCCACCACCGATCAACCGGTGCCGCTCGATGTCCACGAGATCGAGGACGAGCGTGTGCCTGACGGCATGCGCTGCCTCGGCACGTTTCTCGACGGCACACTGGTCGCGCGGTGCGCGGTGCCGCCGGGCACGGCCGAGTTCTTTCTGAAGCACGGTGTGTTCGGCGAGCCTCGTCAACTCGTGCTCGCGGCGCGGGCAGAGGATCCCGGGCTTCGGTGCGAGCTCTATGCGATCATTCCGATGCCGACCCCGGATCCCGAGGAGCTTGAGGAGAGCGAGGCGGGGGCCGCCGAGGAGCCGTGGGCCGCATCGGTGCCCAGCTCGAACTATGAGCAGGCCGTCGCGGAGCTCGAGGCCGACGAGGAGCCGAGCATGGAGCCGACGATGGCCGCGGTCCTCCTCGGCCAGATCGTGCGGTTCGCGAAGGACCGGAAGCATCCGGAGTCCCTGCCACTGGAGACCGTCGATGTCCTTGCCCGGATCGTCTCGGGTCGCGTCGTCGAAGTGATCGACAAGGTCCTCGGTGACCTGCTCGGTCCGTGACACCCACACCGACCTTCGACCAGGAGGCTCGCATGCCAGCTGACACTCCATCGCTCCCGATTGCCGATCGCGGCTACACCAACCCCGGTGTGCTCGTGGATTGTGATTGGGTCGCGGCACATATCAATGATCCCACCGTCTGCCTGCTCGAATCCGATGAGGATGTGCTGCTCTACCGGAGCGGTCACATCCCGAGTGCCCACAAGCTTGATTGGATCGAGGATCTCAACGACCAAGTGACCCGCGACTACATCGATACCGCGGCGATGCAGCAGCTGCTCCGTGATCGTGGCATCAACGACGACACGACGATCGTGCTCTACGGCGACAAGAACAACTGGTGGGCCTGCTATGCGTACTGGGTGCTCAAGCTCTTCGGGCTCGAGAACGTGAAGATTCTCGACGGCGGGCGCGCACGGTGGATCCAGGAGGGCCGGCCGATCGAGACCGAGACGCCGCCGTCGCCGCACGGTTCCATCAGCGTGCCACCGCGCGACGATGCCACAATTCGGGCCTACAAGGACGGAGTCCTGGCGCATGTCGCGGCCGGCAAGCGGCTGGTCGATGTGCGCTCCGCCGAGGAGTACCGGGGCGAACGGATGCACATGCCTGACTATCCGAATGAAGGCGCGTTGCGAGGTGGCCACATTCCGGGAGCGGCGAGCGTCCCGTGGGCACGTGCGGTGGATCCTGACAGCCACCTCTTCCGGACCGCCGCCGAACTGCGGGCGATCTACGTCGACGAGCAGTCATTGGTGCCGAGCGATGAGCTGGTGGTCTATTGCCGCATCGGTGAGCGTTCGTCCCACACCTGGTTCGTGCTCCACGAACTGCTGGGTTGGCCAAGCGTGCGCAACTATGATGGCTCGTGGACCGAGTGGGGCAACGCGGTTCGCGTGCCAATTGAACGGCCGTGATTCCTGACACTTTTCGAACGGCTCTGTCGCCGTCGGAGCAATTGCGATGATTTCCTATCCCGTCTACAAGATCGTCCACCTCTTCGGGATGTTCATGTTGTTCAGTGTGCTCGGCGGCATCGCCTTGCATGCGATGAATGGCGGCACCA
Source organism: Gemmatimonadales bacterium (assembly GCA_038258395.1). Taxonomy (GTDB): domain Bacteria; phylum Gemmatimonadota; class Gemmatimonadetes; order Gemmatimonadales; family GWC2-71-9; genus Palsa-1233. The sequence goes on from JBBSPX010000007.1 coordinate 25,907, forward strand.
AGAAGGACAATGTCGGGCGCGTCCTGGTTGCCTCACTGCACGGCATCGCGCTGCTGGTCATCCTGGTCGGCGGATTCGGAATGCTGGCGCGGCTGGGGATCGTCCAGAACGGGCTGCCCGGTTGGGTGTACGCGAAGCTCGGCATCTGGATCCTGCTGCCGTTTATCGGGATGATCCCCTATCGCCGTCCGGCTGCTGCGAAGTGGGTCCTTGTGTCGCTGCCGGTCTTTGGCGGACTCGCCGCGTGGATCGCGATCTACAAGCCGTTCTAGGATCCGAGCGCGAAGTCGACCGCGGCTCGGATGACGTCCGCGTCGCGCAGGATCGCGCGGTGACCGAGACCGTGTGTCCGCATGAGTGACGCCAGGGGCCATGCACCGACCAGCTGCTCCGCCTCGATGATCGGCACATCGGGGTCGTCCGCGTCGTGGATCACGAGACCTGATTGCGTGAGATGCGGTGCGACGCGGGGCAGGTCGATCTCGGTCTCCGTCACGTCGAGCCGTCGCATCAGCCGCTCGCGCAGCATGCGATCCACGCGGGTGGAGAGTTCCAGCGCATCGCGCAGCTGATCGAGCCAACCGCCGATCGCGGCTGGTGTGGCCACGGTGACCAACCGGTCGACCCCCATGCCTCGGCTGGCGGCGAAGATGGCGGCAGCCCCGCCCAGTGAGTGCCCAATAACAGCGTCGATCGGACCCAGCTGGTCGGCGACCACACGCATTGTTCGTGCGAATTCCGGCATCGAGGCGCGCCAGCCGCTCGAACCACCATGCCCAGGGGCGTCGAAGGCCACGAGCTCCGCGCCAGACGCAATGAACTCCTGTGCCATCGGCGCGAAGCGCCCGGGGTGGCTGCCCCAGCCATGCGCCAGCAGGATGCGCGGCCCCGTGCCCGGCCATCGATAGGTGACGATCCGCTGACTCAGGATCGGCAGGGTCCCGGAGGTCGCGCTGCCCAGAAACGCCGCCTCATCCGGCCGCGGCGGCCTGCGGGTAGTCCGACAGAAGAAGGCGTCGGCGAGGGCCGAGGCGGCGCGCGGTGAGACGGCCTCGACCAGTCCGACCACGCGGCCGGCGGTGCGGAGTCGCGGGTCGCGCTGCGTGAGCGGGTGCGACGCGGTGTGTTGCGGGGGGGTGGGCATCCTCCGGGGAAGGTAGCCGTGCGCCGGTATGACGCGGTTGGCGCTATCTTTCCCGTATGCCTACCACGCCTGATTTCGCGTCATTGGCCCCGCCGACGGCGGGCCAGCCCATCACCTTCGTGAACGGGACGCTGCATGTCCCCGACGAGCCGATCATCCCATTCATCGAGGGCGATGGCATCGGGCCCGATATCTGGAAGGCCGCTCAGCTTGTGCTCGATGCGGCGGTCGCGAAGGCGTATGGCGGCACGCGCCGCCTCGCGTGGTTTGAGGTCCTTGCCGGCGAGAAGGCCAAGGCCCACACCGACGAATGGCTCCCCGAGGACACGCTCTCGGCGATGCGGCACTACCTGGTCGCGATCAAGGGTCCGCTCACGACGCCGATCGGTGGCGGCTTTCGGTCCCTCAATGTTGCGCTCCGTCAACAGCTGGACTTGTACGCCTGCGTCCGGCCCGTGCGCTGGTTCGAGGGCGTGCCGTCGCCGGTCAAGGATCCGGGCGCCGTGGACATGGTGATTTTCCGCGAGAACACCGAGGACATCTACGCCGGGATCGAGTACGAGGCGCGTTCCGATGCCGCGAAGCGATTGATCGCCTTCCTGCAGGACGAACTCGGCGCCACCTTCCGATTCCCGGAGAGCAGCGCGATCGGCATCAAGCCGGTGTCGGAAGAGGGCTCGAAGCGCCTGATCCGCGCGGCACTCGAGTACGCGCGCATTCAGAAGCGGAAGAGTGTGACGCTGGTACACAAGGGCAACATCATGAAGTTCACCGAGGGTGGCTTCCGCGATTGGGGCTATGAACTCGCACGCGAGGAGTTCGGCGCCATCGATCACGAGGGCGGCCCGTGGCAGATCACCCCGGACGGGATCATCATCAAGGATGTGATCGCCGACGCCATGCTGCAGCAGGTGCTGACGCGACCGCGCGACTATGACGTCATCGCCACGCTCAACCTCAACGGTGACTACCTCTCCGACGCGCTCGCGGCGCAGGTCGGCGGCATCGGCATCGCACCCGGCGCGAACATCAACTACGTCACCGGGCACGCCGTCTTTGAAGCCACCCACGGCACCGCGCCGAAGTACGCCGGCCAGGACAAGGTGAACCCGGGCTCGGTGATTCTCTCGGGAGAGATGATGCTCCGCTACCTGGGTTGGGACGAAGCCGCCGACCTGATCATTGTCGGACTTGAGCGCACCATCGGCCAGCGTCGAGTGACCTATGACTTCGAACGTCTCATGGAGAACGCCACCAAGCTGTCGACCAGCGCCTTCGGCGCGGCAGTGGTTGAGAACATGGCGTCATAACGACGTGTCCGTGGTACTGCAATTCGGCACTGTCTCGAGGCGACCCGAAGACGACCCGTGGTGGGCGTCCCACGCGCGGACCACTCTCGACAATCCTGGCGGCGGGCAATGAGTTCGCATCACGGCAATGCGCTGCCCCCAGAGATGACCGCCGTGCTCCGCGAGTTCGTCAACGCGCTCGGCAAGTGCAGCATGTACCCCGCGGGGCATGCCTTCGTGAGCGAGGCCACCGAGCGCCTCACCGAAGTGCTCGCCAATACACTCGAGTCGCGGGGCGGGATTGCCCTCGGCTTCACCCCGCGCACCGTGCTGCTCGATGGCACGGCGATCGAGCCGATTCCCTCGACCATCCGCCAATTCGGGCAGCGCCTGCACCGTCGAAACATCGGCACGATCCAACTCACACCCGGGATCGCCACCACCGAGGTCGCGGCGATGCTGGCCGCACTGAGCGCGCCCGACGCCGACGAGGTCGTCGGCCGATCCGGCCTCAAGCTCGCGCACGTCCGGGTCGAGCCACTCGTGTACGACGTGCTCGCATTCGGCGAGGAGGGATCGACCTCCGATGAGCTCGATGAAATCTTCTGGTCGCGGCTGGTCGAGGCGGCATTTGGTCACCGGCTCGGGGAAGGGCAGTCGATGCCGAACGCCGCCTCGCTCGCCGAGGCGATCAACGACCGCGCTTCGGCGACGGTGGCCGGCGCCCGTCGGGTGTTCGAGGCACTCTCGTCGTTCGCCAGTGCCTTGCACGCACGCGGCGAGCGGGTGCCCGGCGGTGCCAGGAAGCGCTTTGTGGAGGTGATCGCGGCGCTGTCGCACTCCGCCACCACCCGCGTGATGGAGGCGGCACCGAGTCGGCCGAGTCGACGTCGTTTCATGCGGGAGACGCTGGAGCAGGTCCCGCCGACGCTGCTGCTGCAACTGCTTGAGTCGGTTGCCGAGGCTGATGGCGAGCCGATCTCGTCGCACCTGCGGGCCATGCTCGGCAAGCTCTCCGGGGGCGATCGGCTGGAGCGATCCCAGGCGCAGGGCGACTTCGCGACCGAAGTCATGGGTCTGCTCGAACAGTGGGATGACGAGGCGCCGGACAGCGCCATCGGCGATGATCCGCGGCTCGTGTTGGAAATCTTTCGTGTGCTCGCGCTCTCCCTCGAGCTTGCAATCGTCACGCCGGGTGTGCTCGCGGCGGCGCGACGGAGTGCGGCCGACGGGCACATTGTCGAGGCGCTTGCGATGATGGATCGGCCGGGGAATGATGCGAACGTTCGGCGTCAGCTCACCGACGCGCTGCTCGATCCCGGGTTGCTCGCTACACTGCTGGACGCGCCAGTGCCCGACTGGCCATTGATCGAGCGCGTCGCGCTGCACGCCGGTCCCGGGGCTGCAGGGGTCCTCCTCGATGCCATCGATGGCGCAGGCGAGCGCGCCACGCGCCGCCGGCTGCTCGACCTGCTCGTCTCCATCGGGCCGGAGTCAGAGCCCGAACTGCTGGACGCACTCGAGGGTTCCACCTGGCATCTCGCGCGGAATATCCTGACAGTACTGGCGCAGATGCCCGCGGTGCAGGACGTCGCACGCGTGCTGCCGCTGCTCGATGACCCGGAACCCCGTGTCAGGCTCGAGGCCATGAAGGTGCTGCTGCGGCAGGACCGCACGCGCGACCGGGCCGTGAGCGAGGCCTTGGAGAGTGGTGAGCCGGTCATGGCCCGTTTGGCACTGGCGTCACTCGACGGGACCTGCCCCCCCTCCCTGGTCGCTGCGGTGCTCTCGGCGCTGGGGATCGAGGATGATGACGTCCGCCTGAATGCGCTCCGACTGGTCGGCAATAGCGACAGCGCA